>JANYCE010000073.1 GCA_025360445.1 Betaproteobacteria bacterium | reverse complement strand
CGCCATCAGGTGGTGCGCGTACGACACCGGCTGCGCGACCTGCATATGGGTGAACCCGGGCATGATCGTGTCGGTGTGCCTGGCAGCCAGATCGAGCAAGGCACGCTGCGCGGTGCGGATCAAACCCAGGATTTGGTCGATAGCCGCGCGCAGATACAGCCGCACATCGGTGGCCACCTGGTCATTGCGCGAACGCGCGGTATGCAGGCGCTTGCCGGCGTCGCCAACGAGCGCGGTTAACCGGCTTTCGATATTCATGTGCACGTCTTCGAGGTCCACCGACCATGCGAAGGCGCCCGTGCGGATTTCGTCGCGAATTTGCGCGAGCCCCTGATCGATCGCAGCAAGATCGGCGGCGCTTAACAGGTTTACTTTGTGCAGCATGCGCGCGTGCGCGAGCGAGCCATCGATGTCGTACTCGGCAAGCCGCCGGTCGAAATTGACCGACGCTGTAAAGCGTTTGACGAGCTCATCGACCGGCTCATTAAAACGGCCTGACCACGGTATGCCGCTGTCTTTTTGTTTCCCTTGCGCCACTGGTTGTGCTCTCACATAATCGACCGGTGAGTATAAATCAAAACGCTAACACGGGCGCCCTGCCTAACTTCCACAACCTCGGGATTCTGTTAAGAATTCTCGTGATCGTCGACGGCATGTGTCTCGCTGCCGCGCTGTTGAAAACAACCGAGCCGACGGTGGTGTTTGAGGAGCTGGTTGAAGTCTCGGCACTCGTTCAGCCTGTTCTTATTTTGAGTCTGCTCATACTCGCCGGCATCAATGGCTGGCTGCATCGCTTGCGTTACTGGCATGCGATTGCAGCGCTTGTCATGCTCGAGCTCGCGTTGACGCTGGCCGTGTATTATTTTGGCGTCTATCTTTTCGGTACCGACGGCGGAGTGCTGCGTTATCTGGTGTTCACGCTGCTGATCACCGGCGTGCTGATCGGCTACTTCGATTTGCGCGGGCGGGCGCTGTCGCCCGCACTGGCCGAGGCGCGACTGCAGGCGCTGCAGGCGCGGATTCGGCCCCATTTCCTGTTTAACAGCATCAATGCCGTCCTGAGCCTGATGCGGCAGGAACCGCGGCGCGCCGAGCAAGCGCTCGAAGATCTGGCTGATCTTTTTCGCGTGCTGATGGCGGACAACCGGCAGCTCGCGCCGATTGCCCGTGAGGTAACGCTGGCCAAACAATATCTCAGCATCGAACAACTGCGCCTGGGCGAGCGTCTGTGCATCGACTGGGATATCAGCCATATGCCGGCGGACGCGTTGATTCCGCAGATGGTGCTGCAGCCATTGCTCGAAAATGCGGTTTATCACGGGATCGAGCCGCGCAGCGCGCCGGGCACAATTAGTATCGTCATCAACCGCGTGGCCGACGAAATGCACCTGGTACTGCGCAATCCGTACCGGCCGGATGGCAAGCATCATGCGGGCAACCGTATGGCGCTGGCCAATATCCGCGAGCGACTCGCGCTGCATTTCGACGCCGAGGCCGGCATAAAAACTGTGGCGAGCGCCGATACTTATGAAGTGCGCATTGTGATCCCCTATCTGAAAGCGGGCACGTCATGACGGCTGAACCTGCGTTGCGCGTGCTGGTAGTCGACGACGAAGCGCCCGCCCGCAATCGCTTGCGCGATCTGCTCGCCGATTGCGCCGTCAAGCTGCCGCTCGAAATTGCGGGCGAGGCGGCAAGCGGGCGCCAGGCGCTTGAACTATTGGCGACGTGCGATGCTGACGTGGCGCTGCTCGACATCCGGATGCCAGACATGGACGGCATTGAGACCGCGCAGCATATTCAAAAGCTCGACGAGCCGCCGGTCGTCATATTCACTACCGCGTTCGATGCGTATGCGTTGAAAGCGTTTGAAGTCCACGCGATCGACTACCTGCTAAAGCCGATCCGCCTGGGCCGTCTTTTCGAGGCGCTGTCGCGCGCCAGATCTTTGGCTCCGCTGCGGCTCGATATTTTGCGCGAGATGAAGCCGGATGCGCGCAGCCACTTGTCAGTCAACGAGCGCGGGCGCATTCATCTGATCCCGATCGCCGACATCGTATTTCTCAAGGCCGAGCTAAAGTATGTGACCGTGCGCACCGCCGGGCGCGAATTTCTACTTGAGGAATCATTAGCCAAGCTGGAGCAGGAATTTTTCGGCCGCTTCGTGCGCGTTCATCGCAACTGCCTCGTGGCCAAGGATGCAATTCGCGGCTTCGAGCGTGCCATTGACGCCGACGGGGAGGGGCACTGGGTGGTGGTGCTGAACAATGTGGCCGAGAAAATAGACGTTAGCCGACGTCAGCAACATATCGTTCGCGAACTGGGGAGAGTGCTATGAGACGACAACTGTTAAAAAGCGTTTTGTCCGCCGCGCTGAGAACGACCCATGCGTTAATAACCATCACTGCATTAATAACAACCGGTGCGACCACTGCGCTGGCTGCGGATGAGCCGTTCGGCGTGCTGGACATCGGCCTGGGCGCGAGCTACGGCCGGCTGGAACGCGACCTTGACTTTCGCGACCTCAACGCATCTCTTGCCAAGAAGGCGGGCGTTCCCGACCTGGGCAAGCGCGGCTACGGCTGCATGCAGCGTGACGATGATTTCGCGGACATCGGCTGCGTTTCGCACACCGAGCGGCTCGACGGCACCGAGACGCGCGAA
>JANYCE010000181.1 GCA_025360445.1 Betaproteobacteria bacterium | reverse complement strand
CAGTTTGAGCGCGCGCGTAATGCCAAATTGATCGAGGCGGCCAACGACGACCCACTCACAGTTTCACGCAACAACAGCCAAGCCGCTCGGCTGAATAAACGAGCGGCTTAATCCCTCAATGAAAAGTTGGCAAGATCAGTCCCTGTTCTGCTGCTCATTGGACTGTCCTTTCGCGGGATAAACGATGGGTTGCCGGGCGTACACGCCAGGCGCCAGAAACAGCAGCGCTGCGCCGATTGCGACCTGCCTCATTCGAGCGATCCGCAGCCGGCCATCCGGCCGAGTGTCAAACCGTCGAAAGATATTTTTCCCGGCAACCATTGTCGCGGCTCTGGCTACGGTTTGGTCGCCGCATCAGCCAAACTGGGCGGACCGATGACGATGTTCGCGGTGCCCCGGCCTCGACTTGCGCGAGGAACGTTTCGAGATGTTCCGCACCAGGCGATGCAGGGTCGTTTCCTCGGGTCGCCGCCGCTCTTAGTCGACCGTGTGCGCCGCGGCGCGCAACACGAGTCTGCGCAAATAATGATCGATGGACTCGATCGCTTAGCGAGCGCGAATCAAGCTCCGAGAGTGCCCCCTACTCCCACTCAATCGTGGCCGGCGGCTTACCCGAGATGTCGTAAACCACACGATTGATGCCGCGGACTTCGTTGATTATCCGGTTCGAAACTTTTGCGAGCAGGGTGTACGGGAGTTCCGCCCATTGCGCAGTCATGAAGTCGGTGGTTTGCACGGCGCGCAACGCGACGACATTCTCATACGTGCGGCCATCGCCCATGACACCGACCGAGCGCACCGGCAGGAACACGACGAAAGCCTGCGCCGTTCTGTCGTACCAGCCCGACTCGCGCAGTTCTTCAATGAAAATCGCATCTGCCCGGCGCAACAATTCTGCGTACTGCGCTTTGACTTCCCCCAAAATCCGAACGCCCAGGCCCGGCCCCGGAAACGGATGCCTGAACACCATGTCGCGCGGCAAGCCCAGCGCCAGCCCCAACTCACGCACCTCATCTTTGAAGAGCTCGCGCAACGGCTCGAGTAATTTCAGATGCAGGGTTTCCGGTAATCCGCCGACGTTATGATGCGACTTGATGGTGTGCGCTTTTTTCGTTTTCGTGCCGGCAGACTCAATCACATCAGGATAGATGGTGCCCTGCGCGAGCCATTTAACCGCTGGCAGCTTCGCGGACTCGCGTTGAAAGACTTCGACGAACACGCGCCCGATTATTTTGCGTTTTTGTTCCGGCTCGTCGACGCCCGCCAACGCATCTAGAAAGTGGCGCGCTGCGTCAACATGAATTACTTTCACGCCGAGTCCGCTCGCGAACGTTCGCATGACCTGCTCAGCCTCGTTTAAGCGTAACAGGCCGTTATCCACAAATACGCAAGTGAGCTGTTTACCGATCGCGCGATGCAGTAGCGCCGCCGCTACCGCCGAATCCACTCCGCCCGACAATCCGAGCAGCACCTCGTCGGCACCGACGTCCGAGCGGATCCTGCCGATCGCCTCGTCGATATAGCCGGGCATGCTCCAGTCACCGTCCAGCTTGCAAATATCTCTCACGAATCGGTCGATGATCGCCTTGCCCTGCACCGTGTGAGTGACTTCGGGGTGGAACTGCACGCCGTAAAAATGACGCGCCTCATCGGCCATGCCGGCTATCGCGCACGCTGCGTTGCTGGCAATAATTTTGAACCCTGGCGGAAGGGCTGCGACCTTGTCGCCGTGACTCATCCAGACATCGAGCAAACCATGCCCTTCGCCGTTGACCCGATCCTGGATGTCCTTCAACAACGTGGAATGGCCTTGTGCGCGAACCTCTGCATAGCCGAACTCGCGTACTGTGCCGCCTTCGACTCTGCCGCCGAGTTGCTCGGCCATCGTCTGCATGCCATAGCAGATTCCAAGCACCGGCACGCCGAGCTCGAACACTACCGCCGGCGCGCGCGGGGTTCCGCCTTCCCAGACCGACGCGGGGCCGCCCGACAAGATGATTCCGGCCGGTGCGAACTCGCGCACAAAGCTATCGGTAACATCATGCGAATGCATCTCACAATAAACGTTTGCTTCGCGCACGCGCCGCGCAATCAGTTGCGTGTATTGCGCGCCGAAATCGAGTATGAGAATTTTTTGATGCGGCATTTCAGGCTTCGCTATGGGGCTTTTAAGATTTAGAAAAAAACGCGGCAACGCGTCTGCGTTGCCGGAATTGAAGTCTCGCAAGGGAGCTTAATCGACCCGGTAATTAGGCGCTTCCTTCGTAATTTGAACGTCGTGAACGTGCGACTCGCGAATGCCGGCATGCGTGATCTCGACGAATTCCGCTTTGCTGTGCAGTTCGTCGATTGCCTTGCAGCCGGTGTAACCCATGCTCGCGCGCAAGCCGCCCATCAGTTGCAGGATCAGCGGCACGACGCCGCCTTTGTACGGCACGCGTCCTTCGACGCCTTCGGGAACGAGTTTCTCGGTTGCTTCTTCGGCATCCTGAAAATAGCGGTCGGCCGCGCCCTGCTGCATCGCGGCGAGTGAACCCATACCGCGATATAGTTTGTATGAGCGGCCTTGATACAACTCGGTGTCGCCGGGCGATTCTTCAGTCCCGGCAAATAGCCCGCCGATCATCACCGAATGCGCACCGGCGGCAAGCGCCTTTGCGATATCACCGGAAAACCGAATTCCGCCATCAGCGATCAGCGGGATATCGGTTTTGGCCAGCGCCTTCGCGACATTCTCAATTGCGCTGATTTGCGGCACGCCCACGCCGGCCACGATCCGCGTCGTGCAAATCGAACCCGGGCCGATGCCGACCTTAACCGCATCGGCGCCATGATCGGCGAGCGCTTTGGCTGCGCTGGCGGTAGCGATGTTGCCGCCGATGACCTGCGCCTTTGGAAATGTTTTCTTCACCCATTTGACGCGGTCAAGCACGCCCTGCGCATGGCCATGCGCGGTATCCACCACGACGACATCGACGCCTGCTTCGATCAATGCAGCCGCGCGCTCTTCCGTGCCTTCGCCGACGCCGAGCGCCGCCCCCACACGGAGCCTGCCGAGATTGTCTTTGCACGCGCTCGGATGTTCTGTCGATTTTTGAATATCCTTGACCGTGATCAAGCCGCGCAGTTCGAAATTCTTATTTACGACCAGCACCCGCTCGAGGCGATGCTTATGCATGAGCGTCATCGCATCCTCGCGCGTCGCACCTTCGCGCACGGTCACCAACCGCGAACGCGGCGTCATGATGTTCTTGACCGGTTGCCCAAGGTTGGTCTCGAAGCGCAAATCACGGTTGGTCACAATGCCCACTACTCGTCCCGCGGCATCGATGACCGGCAGCCCGGAGATTTTGTGTTGATTCGTCAACGCCAGCACATCGCGCACCGTCATATCCTGCGTAATGGTGATCGGGTCTTTGACGACACCGCTCTCAAAACGTTTAACCTTTGCGACCTCGGCTGCCTGGGCGCGCACCGACATATTTTTGTGAATGATGCCGATGCCGCCTTCTTGCGCGATGGCAATGGCAAGCCGCGATTCGGTAACGGTGTCCATGGCGGCGGACACGAGCGGAATGTTGAGGCTTATTGTGCGCGTGAGCCGGGTGATCAGACTTACGTCGCGGGGCAGGATGGTGGAGTGGGCGGGAATCAGCAGTACATCGTCGAAGGTCAGGGCTTTTTGGACCACGCGCATCTGGTGTTCCCTCGCAAAACAGCATTATACGCAAAGCGCCGAATACCGCCAAGCGATCCGGCAGCGTTTATGGTGCGATTGAGCTGATGCTTAAACAGGATGGGCTGTACAAATGCATCATTACTTATTGTTCGTGCCGATCTCGACGGGCTGCTAGACTAGCCACTCGTGATCGCCTCCCGTGTGGTTAAATGCAATCAGCATGGAACACGCAGAATCGGATTGGTCAGTGGTATGAGCAACCTTCGCCGGCAACCGCACGCATGAGCCGAGCCACTCCAAAGACACTGGGTTTCGCCAAGCAACTCATTGCTTACGAGACACGCGGAAAAAAAATCGTCCGCGACGAAAATCCCCGCGGCTTGTTTCGTCTGTGACAAGCTGGGTCCGCATCTGACGAACCTCATGGGCGCCGCCGGTTTTCGCGCGCTCCTTGCGCGCTCGCTTTCGCTGGCCGCCGCGGAACTTCCGTGGTTGCGCGCGGTGCAGGTCGCCGCGGATAACACTCTTGAAGGGTTCGACAACTTTGAAGCGCAAGTTGACCCGGATGAGCTTTCCGCGGGCTGCACGGTTCTGGTCGCCCAGCTGATCGGATTGCTATTTGCTTTCATCGGCGAAATTTTAACGGTTCGGTTGATGCACGACGTATGGCCGAGACTATCCATCAACGATTTGGACTGTTAGTACAGGAGATATTTTTGAAAAAACCCGGTGACGCGGATAAACATAAAGTGATAAAAAAAATCGTGCGACAGCCGGCTAAAGTCACGATCCACAAAATGCCGACCGGCGTGCGCGGCCTCGACGACATCCTGGGCGGCGGCATCCCGGAATTTTCTTTCAACGTCATCGCCGGCATGCCCGGTTGCGGCAAAACCACCATGGCGCATCAGATCGTGTTCGCCAATGCGACAGCGCAGAAACCGGCGCTTTATTTCACCGTCCTCGGCGAACCCGCATTGAAAATGCTGCGCTATCAGCAGCAGTTTTCTTTCTTCGATACATCCAAGGTGGGCAAGGCCATCCGCTTTATCAATCTCTCCGACTTTGTGTTGAATCAGGATTTGAACGCAGTCCTCGCGGAAATTATCAAGCAGGTCACGGCGGTCCATCCGGGCCTCGTGGTGGTGGATTCCTTTCGCACCGTGATGCGCAAAGCGATGGCCAATGAAGGCGAAATGGAGATGCAATCGTTCAATGCGCAACTCACCCAGTTTCTCACCAGTTGGGAAGCCACGACATTTCTGGTCGGCGAATACAGCGAGGAAGAGACCCGCGGTAATCCGCTGTTCACCATCGCCGACGGTCTGTTCTGGCTTTCGCAGAAGGTGGAAAGAAATTCCGTGGTGCGAAAATTACAAATCTTGAAAGTGCGCGGGCAGGACTCGGTGCCGGGATTGCACACCGTGCGCATTAGTGATGGCGGTTTGCAAGCCTTCTCGCGCACCCTGGGGTTCGACAAAAAACGGAGTAACCCGGCGCGGCGGCGGCGGCTTTCCATGGGCATTCCCGATTTAGACAAGATGATGGGCGGAGGCCCTCTTGAAGGCGACAGTCTGCTCATCGCGGGTCCTTCGGGCACCGGAAAAACGGCGCTGGCCACGCAATTTATTGCCGCGGGACTGCGCAATGGGGAACCGGGAATCATGGCGATCTTCGAAGAACGCCCGAAAGGCTACACCGCTCGCGCCGACAGTTTCGGTTTGAATTTAAAAACGCCGCAGGAAAAGGGCAACCTGGAAATCATTTACCTTCGTCCGCTCGACCTTTCGGTGGATGAAATCATGCAGGAGATTCTCGATGCCGTCGAAAGGGTCGGCGCGAAGCGGCTGGTGATCGATTCGCTGGTCAGTCTCGAGATGGCGCTGGCGCCCGGTTTCCGCGAGGACTTTCGCGAGTCGCTTTACCGGCTGATTGTGGCGCTGACGGGCGCCGGGGTCACGATTGTCAGCACGGTCGAAGTGGAGGATACATTTACCGGGTTTTCCTTTAGCCATTACACGATCTCATTCCTGACCGATGACATTATCCGGCTGCGTTATGTGGAAATCGACAGCCAGCTTCGCAAGGTGATGGCGATCATAAAAATGCGCGGCGGCAATCACAGCAAGGACATCCGCGAATATGTTATTACGAATAAAGGCGTGGTCGTTATCCGCCCGCGATCCACGGAATACGTCCGACTGACCACGGGTATCCCGGAGCTAACCGGCCCGCGCCCTGCGCAGTCAGAGGAACCCCCGCCGGAACCGAAGGCAAAGAAGTAGGGGGCAATTGATGGTGGCGGAACCAAATCCGGGCGCAGAAGAGCAAACGCCCGACATGTCGAGCGTTCATCTATCGATCATCGAGCACGCGCCTTTGCCGATGGCGTCGGTAGAGGGTGCCAGTCATATCGTACGCTATGTCAACCGCGCTTTCTGCCGCATGATGAACAATCCCGCGGAACAACTCGTCGGAAAACCGTTCTGTGAAATATCGACGGCAATGCGCGACTGTGCTCCTCTGCTCGACCGCGTTTTGCGCACGGGAAAACCTGCAAGCCACACGCAACAGGAAAATTCCACACCTCATCCAATATTTTGGTCTTATACGGTGTGGCCGATGCTGGCGGGCGAATGCATCGCGGGAGTCATGATTCAAGTTACCGAGACCGCGCAGTTCCATAGGACGTCCGTCGCGGTGAACGAGGCATTGCTTATCGGGTCTGTGCGCCAGCATGAACTTATCGAAGTAGCGGAAAATTCGAACGCACGATTGTGTAAGGAAATCATCGAGCGCATAAAGGCGGAACAAGCGTTGCTCGAGTCGGCGGCAACCCTCGCCGACCTGGACCGCCGCAAGAACGAGTTCTTAGCGATGCTCAGTCATGAGTTGCGCAACCCGCTTGCCCCGATCACCAACGCCGTGCAACTTTTGCGTCTGCAGAAAAATGAAGACCCTCTGCAGCAGCAGGCCCGCACGATCATCGAGCGTCAGGTGGGACAACTGAACCGGCTCGTCGATGATTTGCTCGAAGTCTCGCGCATTACCACCGGCAGGATTCAGCTTCGCCTGGACCACGTCGTCGTGAGCGGCATCGTGGAGCGCGCGGTAGAAACGGTCCACCCTCTGATGGCACACCGTCGCCATGAGCTGACGGTGTCTCTGCCGCCGGAACCGATTTGGTTACATGCCGACGCCGCGCGGCTTGAGCAGGTGGTGGTGAACCTGCTCGCCAACGCCGCCAAATACACCGACGAAGGCGGCCACCTCTGGCTGACCGTCGAGCAAGAGGGCGACTCGGCGGTGCTGCGGGTGCGCGATACCGGCCTCGGCATCGCGCCCGAACTCCTGCCTCACATCTTTGATCTGTTCACGCAGGCGGAACGTTCCCTCGACCGCTCGCAAGGCGGGTTGGGCATCGGCCTGTGCATCGTACAACGGCTGGTAGATCTGCACGGCGGGACCGTCGAGGTTTACAGCGTCCTCGGGCAAGGCAGCGAGTTCACCGTGCGTCTGCCGGTCATGCTGACTACTCTGCCGCCCGCATTGGCGGCGCCGATCGAGACGGCGCCGCCATCCGCAAAAGCCTGTCGGGTGCTGGTGGTGGATGACAACGTGGACTCGGCGCAGAGTCTGGCGATGCTGCTCACAATGTCCGGGCACGATGTGCACATGGCCTACGACGGGCCGAGCGCACTCGAAGCGGCCCTCGCGGTGCGGCCAGACGTGATGCTGCTGGACATTGGATTGCCGGGACTTAGCGGTCACGAGGTCGCTACGCGTATTCGCGAGCACGCCACGCTTAAAGACATTACGCTGATTGCAATGACCGGGTATGGGCAGGAATCAGACCGGCAGTCTTCAAGGGAGGCCGGATTCGATCATCACCTGGTCAAGCCCGCAGACTTCGGCGAGGTGCAGAAAATTCTGGCAGCCGTCTGCGCGGGGACGAGCGTAACGCCGCCGGAGCGCGCAACTTTATCCGCTGCTCGACAATGACTCAAGGCTCGCACTTCATCGAAAAAATCAGGCGGGTACCTTCGGGCACTATTAGTGGATGCAGGGAAGCTCAATTTTCATCAGGGGCCTCCACCTGGTGCGATTGGCGAAGCGCCGACGGACAATTGCACAATCGTACTTCCATCCGGCTTCGCGGCGCGCGGACGAAGAGACCTGCGTGCCGCAATAATAGGAACCTTCAATGAAAAAAATGCTGACGAGCTGTGCACTGTTGTTGGTCGCGGGTGCTGCTGCGGGCCAGGTGATGGAATGTATCGATGCGAAAGGCGCCAAGACGATTGCGCAGTTCTGCCCGCCGGGCACCGTCAAAGAAAATAAACTGACGAAAGGTGGCGCAGGCCCTGGCCCTGGCCCTGCCACCGGCTCAACCACCGCCACGACACCGAAGTCGCTGGCCGAGCGTGACGCGGACTTCAAAAAACGCGCGCTCGAACGCCAGGAAGCAGAAAAAAAGGGCGACAAGGACCAAGCGGACGCCAAGGAAGCGGACCGCAGTTGCCTCGACGCGCGCGGTCAGCTTCGCGCATTGCAGGATGGCCAGCGTATTTCACGCACCGATCCTAAAACGGGCGAACGCGTTGTGCTCGAAGATAAAGATCGGCCGAATGAAATTGCCGGCGCGCAAAAATCAGTCGAGCAATGGTGTAACAAGAAATAAGAATCGGGCCGCCGGGGGAAAGTCAGCGCAACGCTTTTGCGGCCCTTTGCGCGCGAGTGCGCCGTGACTGCTTGGGATCTGCAATGAGCGGCCGGTAAATTTCAATGCGATCGAACTCGCGCAGCACCGCGGCAAGCTCCATTCTCCGGCCAAATATTCCGACAGTTGCGCAGCCCGCACTTAGCTCGGGATAGCGCCGTGCAATGCCTGCTCGCTCGATGGCCTGTGCAATCGTTGCGCCAATGGGAACACGCAGCCTCTGCACTGACTGCTCATGCGGCAATGCGTAGACAATCTCCACCTCGATAGTCTGCCCCGCCGCGTTAGACATAAATGCGGTTCGCACGCTTGACAAATGCATCGACCATGCTGTTCGCAATAAAACCAAAGACCGGCCCGATCAGTTTTTCCAGTAAGCGGTTTGCGAATTCATAATGCAGGCTCAGTTCAACCTTGCATCCCTTGTCGGCCAGGTCGGTGAAACGCCAGCTGCCATCCAGAGTTTTAAATGGCCCTTCAATTAACCGTATCTGCATGATTGTCGGTGGCGTTTTAACGTTCTCGGTGCTGAAGCTTTGCTGGATGCCGCGATAGTTGATATGCAAAGTCGCGCGAGTAACGTTGGCATCGCGAAAATCGCACTGGCTGTGGCTGCACCACGGGAGAAATTCGGGGTAGTGTTCAACTGCATCGACGAGTTCAAACATGCGCAACGCCGGGTGCGCGACCAGCACCGTTTTTATTACGTGCGCCAATTTAAGGTTAAGCGGGAGTTGTAAGACCGGCGGGCGCCGAATGGTTGCTGCTACAATTCAATTTGACGGTCACTATACCCCGCTACACCCCAACATGAGCATCGCACAAAATAAAAAGGCCTTTCACGATTACTTCGTAGAGCAGCAATTCGAAGCGGGCGTCGAACTCGAAGGCTGGGAAGTAAAATCGATCCGCGCCGGGCGCTTACAACTAAAAGAAGCTTACGTGATCGTACGTAATGGTGAAATTTTTTTGATTGGCTGCCACATCAGTCCGTTGTCAACGGTATCGACCCATTTTCAGCCCGATCCGGTTAGAACCAGAAAGCTCTTGCTGCACAAAGAGGAAATTAACCGCCTGATCGGCAGCGTCGACCGCGCGGGATACACGATGTTGCCGCTCGATATGCATTTCAAGCGCGGCAAAATAAAGTTGTCGATCGGGCTTGCAAAGGGCAAGAAACAGCACGACAAGCGGCAGGCTGAAAAAGAGCGTGACTGGCAGCGCGAAAAACAGCGAGTGCTAAAAGTCCGGTAGGGCAACAGGGAATGGTTCTGGCGTTACGTCGACTAAGGAGCCGCCCTGCCTCAAGTTAAGGAGCCATGGCGCTCACGAATGCGCGGGCCGGCCGGAACAAACGTTGCGACTGGCAACAATCGACTTCGCCAAACCGGATGATTTGTCTTTGCGAAAACCCCGATCTGCTTAGCCCAGACTAAATTGACATGCTCAGACTAACCGAAATCAAGTTGCCGCTCGATCATGCCGAGTCTGCGCTCGCCGCCAGCATTCTCGAGCGTCTCGGCATAGACGAAGACGAGCTCGTGCAATACACGATTTTCAGACGGGGCATTGATGCCCGCCAGCGGTCCGCTATCAGGTATATCTACACGCTTGACGCGGAAGTCGTCGACGAACAGGCTGTAGTGGGCCGAGCGAAGAGCCTGCAACGTGTGGCGCCGGCGCCCGACACGAGTTATCGGTTCGTTGCGCACGCGCCGCCCGGATACGCCGCGCGTCCGATCGTGATTGGTACCGGGCCATGCGGACTTTTCGCCGGATTATTACTTGCCCAGATGGGATTTCGTCCGCTCATTCTGGAACGCGGCAAAGCGGTCCGTGAGCGCACCAAAGACACTTTCGGCTTATGGCGAAAATCGATACTTAATCCGGAGTCCAACGTGCAGTTCGGTGAGGGCGGCGCCGGCACTTTCTCCGATGGCAAGTTGTATAGCCAGATCAAAGACGCGCGCTTTCTGGGCCGCAAGGTGCTTAGCGAATTTGTAAAGGCCGGCGCGCCCCCGGAGATTTTTTATGTCAGCAAACCACATATCGGCACGTTTCGTTTGGTCGGCATGGTCGAAAACATGCGCAATACGATTCACGGGCTCGGCGGCGAAATTCGCTTTGGATGCAAGGTTACGGACGTAATAGTCGAAAAAGGCAATGTCCAGGGCGTGACGCTGGCGAACGGCGACCGCATCGCCGCCCGCCATGTGGTGCTCGCGGTCGGGCATAGTGCGCGCGATACTTTCGAGATGCTCCATGCACGCGGTGTATACATTGAGCCCAAGCCATTTTCGATCGGCTTTCGAATCGAACATCCGCAATCGGTTATCGACCGTGCGCGCTATGGAAAATTCGCCGGCTCGCCGCTGCTGGGCGCGGCCGATTACAAGCTCGTGCATCATTGCCGCAACGGCCGTTCCGTTTACAGTTTTTGCATGTGTCCGGGCGGCACTGTTGTCGCTGCTGCTTCCGAGCCTGAACGCGTGGTGACCAACGGCATGAGCCAGTATTCGCGCAACGAGCGCAATGCGAATGCCGGTATCGTGGTGGGTCTTACGCCGGAGGATTACCCGGGGCATCCACTGGCAGGAATTGAATTTCAACGGCACTGGGAGTCGTGCGCGTTCGAAGCGGGCGGACGAAATTACTGCGCGCCGGCACAGTTGGTCGGGGACTTCATTGCAAACCGCGCCTCGGCTGCGCTTGGCACCGTCACCCCTTCATACACGCCTGGTGTTCGCATGACGAATCTCAATACTTGCATCCCTGCATATGCGGCAGACGCGATTCGCGAGGCGCTGCCCGCCTTTGAAAAGCAGATTAGAGGTTTCGCGATGAACGATGCGGTGTTGACCGGGGTGGAAACACGCACCTCATCGCCGCTTCGAATCACGCGCAACGCGGCATATGAAAGCCTTAATACGCGCGGGCTTTATCCGGCCGGCGAAGGCGCCGGCTACGCGGGCGGCATTTTGTCGGCGGCAGTGGACGGCATCGAGGTGGCGGAGGCGATAGCATTAAATATTACAGCCGCCATCAGCGCATAATCGAGCTATCGCATTCGAACGAATACCAATGGAAAAAGTTCGCATTTCAAAAATGATGTCCGAGCAGGGAATTTGCTCGCGTCGGGAAGCTGATACCTATATCGAACGCGGCTGGGTGCTCGTTGACGGCGTCGCAGTGACGGAGCTTGGCACTCGCGCATTCCCGACTCAGCGCATCACACTTACCAATGCCGCGCAAGCGCAACAGCAGGCAAGCGTTACCGTGCTGCTAAATAAGCCGATCGGCTTTGTATCGGGGCAAGCGGAGCAAGGTTACCGGCCGGCAATCACGTTGATTACCGCGCAGTCGCACTTTAAAGGCGACCGCTCGCCGCTACGCTTCAATGCCTCGCATTTGAAAGGCCTCGCACCGGCCGGTCGCCTCGATATCGACTCTACTGGTGTGCTTGTTCTTACGCAGGATGGCCGCATAGCGAAACAGCTGATCGGTGAAAAATCCGGCATCGAAAAGGAATATCTGGTGCGCGTCGAAGGCAGGCTTTCAGCCGAAGCGCTCGCGCAACTGAATTTCGGATTGAGCCTCGACGGCGTTCCGTTGAAACGCGCCGAAGTTAAGTGGCAGAACGACGATCAGTTGCGGTTCGTCCTACGCGAGGGAAAGAAGCGCCAGATTCGTCGTATGTGCGAGCTCGTCGGCTTAAAAGTTACCGGCCTGAAGCGCGTGCGAATTGGCAAAGTTTTACTCGGCGACCTTACACAGGGCCAGTGGCGTTACTTGCGCGGCGACGAGCATTTCTAATGCTCGACGCCACCTGAATTTGCCAGAGCATTTTTAGACGGCCGCTATCGCACGGCGGGCGAGAAAGATGGGGTGGCCTACGGGGCTCGAACCCGCGACCCTTGGAATCACAATCCAATGCTCTACCAGCTGAGCTAAGGCCACCATTGAAACATTACGACACGGCTATATGTGGTGCGCCCGGCGGGACTTGAACCCACAACCCCCGGCTTAGAAGGCCGGTGCTCTATCCGATTGAGCTACGGGCACTTCCGCGGACACCCAAATATGG
>JANYCE010000177.1 GCA_025360445.1 Betaproteobacteria bacterium | reverse complement strand
CAGTTTGAGCGCGCGCGTAATGCCAAATTGATCGAGGCGGCCAACGACGACCCACTCACAGTTTCACGCAACAACAGCCAAGCCGCTCGGCTGAATAAACGAGCGGCTTAATCCCTCAATGAAAAGTTGGCAAGATCAGTCGTCCGTGCCGCCCACATTAGCGCGCCCACGCGCGTAAGACGATTTCTGTCGCGATTCCTGGTCGTAGTCGTTGTCGCGCTGGTAATCGAAGGACTAGTCGCTACCTTCAGGGCCGCACATGAAGATCCGGGCCAACTGCTATATGCGGCGAGTATTCTGCTTGCTGCCGGAGTGCTCCTTGCCGGTTGGGGGGTCTTCATCCGACTCAATCGCTACGCTGAAGAGCTGGAACCAGAAGCAATGGCGGAGGCGAAGCGTGAAGACCAAAAGCTTAAGTAGTCAACGCATGAAACGCCCCAACCCTCCCATCGAGAGGGCATGCCCCGGCAAGCCGGGTTATGCCGCTCATGTCAAATGCTAGGCCGCACCACCTCATACTGCGATACGGACGCACAATCATGCTGAAAACTTATCAAGGTAATAGTCACTGCGCAGCCGTTAAGTTCGAGACCGACATTGGCCTAACGCAGAGCACGTATCGCTGCAACTGCTCCATCGGCAGGCGAACACGTTTCTGGCCGGCCGCCGCAAAGGCTGAGGGCTTTCGCTTGTTGGCCGGAGAAGCCGAGCTAACACCGTACCTGTTCAACACCGGAAACAATCAGCACTACTTCTGTAAGCACTGCGGAGTTCGGGCTTTCGGCGTGGGTATCAAAACGCCGATCGGAAAGATGTATGGCGTTAACCTAGGCTGCATCGAGAACGGCACTGAGAAAGAACTTTCAGTCGTTCCGATCACTTACGTTAATGGACGCCGGGACAAACGGCAACGCGCCCCTGATTTCTTTGCCCACCTATGAGCTCTCGGTGCAACGTGATGCTAACCCCTTCCATCGAGCGGACGTTCCAACGGCCGCTTCGCGTTCGATGGCTCGCCGCTTATGCTGAACGTTACACGTCACGACTATGGTGAAGTGTCCGTACTGCAGTCGAGCTGCAATGAGCCTTGGGCGCAAGTCGGCGCTCGGTCCTGGTCGTGTGGTCCGCTGTGAATCGTGCGGGAAAGCAGTAGCGGCACACTGGACAGCGATCTTTGCAGCGATTCCAGCTTTCTTGGGCGGCGTCGCTCTTCTAAAATCCGAATCTGTGCTTCTTGGATTTGCGGCAGTCGCAGGGGGCATTCTCCTTATGGGAGTCCTTCACACATTCTTGATTCCGCTGGTGCGAAGTGACGCATAACTCTGGTTCGAGCAGCACTTGAGCGGTTACGTCGCGCAATGTTTGAGTGCATCGACTACGTCATTCAAGCCGCTCCAGAAACGGTAAAATTGCTCTCATGAATGCACCGCTCCGCAAAGTTTCGGCAGTTGAACTGCAGGCGTTCATTGTCAGGTCGTTTATCGCAATAGGGATTTCCCAAGCTGACGCCGCCAACATTGCCGAGTTGATGACGCGCGCGGACGTGGCCGGCGCTGATGGGCACGGTGTGTTTCGCCTGCCGCAATACATACGGCGCATTAAAGGCGGCGCGGTGAGTATCAAACCGGACATTCGCATCGAGCGCGACGCGCCGGGCATGGCGTTGATCGACGGCGACAATGGCATGGGACATCTTGTCATGCGCATCGCTACCGAGCATGCGATTGCGAAAGCCAAGACCTCCGGGGTTGCATGGGTCGGCGTCAGACACAGCAACCATGCGGGACCCGCTTCTTTATATGCGAGCATGCCGATCGAACATGACATGATCGGTTTGTATCTTGCCGTCGGCAATGCGAATCATCTTGCGGCATGGGGCGGCCTCGACATGCTGCTGTCGACTAATCCGATCGCGGTGGGCATCCCGGCGGGTGACGAGCCGCCGATCGTTCTCGATATGGCCACGACCGTTGCTGCGTACGGCAAAGTTAAAACCGCCGCCCAGCGCGGCGAAACAATGCCAGAAGGCTGGATGATCGACCGCATGGGCAAGGCCTTGACCGATCCAACGCGCGCGAGCGAGGGCCTGCTGCTGCCCATTGGCGGCTATAAAGGTTATGGCCTGGCACTCGTGTTTGGCTTGCTCGCAGGCACCTTGAATGGGGCCGCCATGGGCCGCGACGTTGTTGATTTCAACAACGACGACACGACACCGACCAATACGGGGCATGTGATTGTCGCGATCAATGTCGCGATGTTTCGTGATCTGCGCGAATTTAAGGCGAGCGTTGACGAGTTGATTCGCGATATTCGAAATTCGAAGCGCCTGCCAGGCGTCGACGCGATACGTCTGCCCGGTGAACAGAGTCATGCGAAGCGCGCCGAACGTTTGCAGTCAGGCATTCCGATGCCGGCGCCGTTATTGAAAAGCCTCGATGCGCTCGCCGCTGAATTAATAATTACGCCGCTCTGATCGGTACGGGTCCAGCCTCCCCGTGCGAGGCCAGGGAATAATTTGGAGAATACCGCATGGTAAGACTCGCTGATTTGCCAGACTTCGAACGCGCGCATATGCTCGCGAAGCTGAAGGGACTCGATGAATTCAGCGCGCGGCCGTGGGTTAAGCCGCCGCCGCTGGCCGAATGTCGCATAGCGATCGTCTCGACGGCGGGACTGCAGGTGCGCGGCGACCGGCCGTTCGGGCCCAGCGCGAACGCGACGGACTACCGAATCATTCCCGGCGATACCCCGGCGAGCGAACTCATAATGAGTCATCAATCGGTGAATTTCGATCGCACCGGCTTTCAGGAAGATCATAACGTCGCATTTCCGCTCGACCGCCTGAATGAGCTGGCGCGCGAGGGGATGGTCGGCGGGGTCGCCGATTTGCATTATTCTTTTATGGGCGCTGCGCCGATTCGCATGTTGGAGGCGAAAGCGCGCGAACTTGCAATGCTGTTAAAAAAGGACCGCGTCGACGCGGTTGTGCTGAGTCCGGTTTGACCGAATTGCACGTGCGCCGTCGGCGCACTCGGCCACTACCTCGAAACGGCGGGTGTCGCGACAACCCAAATTTCGCTGGTGCGCGAACATACGGCTGCAATGGCGCCGCCTCGCGCGCTATGGGTACCATTCATACTCGGGCGGCCGTTCGGCGTTCCGGGCGATGCGGGATTTCAGCGGCGCGTATTGCTTGCGGTATTGCGCCTGCTCGAAGCGCGTTCCGGACCCGTGCTCGACAACTATCCTGAAGATGCGCCGGTCCCTGCCGCCGAAGCGCTGGAGGGAATGGCTTGCCCCGTCAGCTTCGACAGCACAGCCGATGGAGATCTTGCAACGGCACTCGTGCGCGAAGTCGAAGAACTTACGCCCTGGCATGATCTCGCGGCGAGACGGCGTAAACGCACGACTACCGGGCTCAGTGGCCTAACGATGGCGGACGCCGCGAAATTCGTCGTCGACTATTTGCACGGGGCGCCTGTCGCAAGTCAAGGCGCAATAAGCGCGGGCGAGACGCTCAAGATAGTGTGCGACGATTTGCGTGCTTATTACTACGAGGCGGCGGTCGCGAAGCCGGGAAATCCAGACGCCCGGGCTGTGAACGATTGGTTCTGGCACGACACCGCAGCAAGCCGCGCCTTCCTTGAGTTGCAAAAAATTTGCGCAGCAAGCGCTGATCGCTCGTTACAGGTTTTGGGCGGGGGCTCACTAATCCCGCGCGCCATCATGCACGCTCGAGGCGTTTGAAGCAGTAAAGTCGAGTTGCCATCGATGCGTTAAAGAACTGCGCGTAATTTCACGACCCATCAAGGGGCATTTCTGTTTGGGGTCAAATCTAATTGATCTCACGCACGGCTCACCACGCTAATTACGCGACACAATGCAGTTATTGACGCCCGCTAACGACTAAGGTTAGATCGCGCGAGCGAAGCGAGCCGCGATCTGAACCGTTTGTTGGACAAGCCCGGTCCCGGAGTAAAGGCCGCGCCTCATAGAAAATATGTTTTTTGAATTGATCCCGGTTTGACGTTTTGCCGGG
>JANYCE010000146.1 GCA_025360445.1 Betaproteobacteria bacterium | reverse complement strand
CCCGGATGCGCGGCGATGAAATAAGGAATCAGGTATTGCTCTTTGCCGGCTTCGCGCGAAAACCGGTCGAACATTTCCTTAAACTTGTCGTAGCTGCCGACCCCCGGCTTCATCATCTTGGAAAGCGGGCCTTCTTCGATGTGCTCGGGCGCGATCTTCAGATAGCCGCCGACGTGATGCGTCGCGAGTTCTTTTACATACTCGGGCGAGCGCACCGCAAGATCGTAACGCAGCCCCGAGGCGACGAAAATTTTCTTGATGCCCGGCAGCGCGCGTGCCTTGCGATACAGATTGATCAACGGCGCATGATCGGTGCCGAGGTTTTCGCACACGTCGGGAAACACGCACGACAGGCGGCGGCATGAAGATTCTATTTTTGGATCTTTGCACGCCATTCGGTACATATTGGCGGTCGGCCCGCCGACGTCCGATATAACGCCGGTGAAGCCTGGAGTCTTGTCGCGGATCTCTTCAATCTCGCGCAGCACCGATTCTTCGGAGCGGCTTTGAATGATGCGGCCTTCGTGCTCGGTAATCGAGCAGAACGTGCAGCCGCCGAAGCAGCCGCGCATGATGTTGACGGAATAGCGAATCATTTCCCACGCGGGGATTTTTGCGTCGGTATACGCAGGATGCGGCGCGCGCGCGTACGGCAATCCGTACACATGGTCCATCTCGGGAGTCGTTAACGGAATCGGCGGCGGGTTCAACCACACATCACGTTCGCCGTGCGCCTGCACCAGCGCGCGCGCATTGCCGGGATTCGACTCGAGATGAAAGGTGCGCGATGCATGCGCATACAGCACCGGGTCTTTAGAAACCTGCTCGTAAGACGGCAGGCGGATCACCGTGCGCGCGCGTTCCTCCTGGCGTGCCGACAAACGCTCGGCACGGGTCTGAATGCGTATCGGATGAACATTGGCGGGCAGTGCAGCCGCGGGCGGCGCGGCCGGGTTTTTGGTTTTTACCGCATAAGGATCGGGGTGCGGGTTAATCGCACCGGGGATATCGACTGTGATCGAATCGGCTTCCGTCCAGCCATCGGGATGCCAGCCGCTCGGGGCCATGAACGCACTGCCGCGCAAGTCGCGAATGTTGGCGATCGGCTCGCCTTTGGCCAGGCGATGCGTAAGCTCGACGAGCGCGCGCTCGGCGTTGCCGAAAATCAAGAGGTCAGCTTTCGAATCGGGCAGGATAGAGCGGCGGACTTTGTCCGACCAATAATCGTAATGCGCAATGCGGCGCAGGCTTGCTTCGATGCTGCCAATGACGAGAGCGGCCTCCGGAAACGCTTCACGACAGCGTTGCGCGTAGACGATAACCGCGCGGTCGGGACGCTTGTTTGCGGCGGCGTTGGGCGTGTAGGCGTCGTCGGAGCGTATTTTGCGATCAGCCGTATAGCGGTTGACCATCGAATCCATATTGCCGGCAGTGACCCCGAAATACAGATTGGGCTTGCCGAGGCGCGCGAAGTCATCCGCCGACTGCCAGTCAGGCTGGCTGATGATGCCAACACGGAAGCCCTGCGCTTCTAAAAGTCGTCCTACCAATGCCATACCGAAGCTCGGGTGGTCGATATATGCGTCGCCGGTGATCAGAATCACATCGCAAGAATCCCAGCCGAGCGTATCCATCTCGGCGCGCGACATCGGCAGGAATGGCGCGGTGCCGTAGCGGTGCGCCCAGTGCTTGCGGTACGCGGTCAGTTGGCGGGGGGCTGCAGTGGTCATGAGCTAAATCGGTTAAGTCGTCGGTGATTCAAAGCGCGCGGGGTAATTACTCTGACATGGCGGCCGCGTTAAGGATCCCGATCGCGAGTGATAAAGCGGCCAAAAATGCCGCGGGCGCAATTTTACCTTCCTTCACGTCGGTTGCGAGTGTGGGCAGGATGAGACGGGCCGCTCCGTAAGCAAGCAACTGCGCGACGAGTGCGACCGCGCTCCATAAGAGCATGTCGGTTAAATGGCTGCTTTGGGCGATGGCCTGGGCCAGCGGGCAGGTGTAGCCGAGGATAGCGCCGCCGAGAGAGAGCGCCGCCGCCGTGTTGCCCTGGCGGATCAGCGAAATTTCCCAATACGGCGTGATGGCCGTATAAATCACCACGAAAAGGACAATCGCCGCGAGCGCAACCGCGAAGTACAACAGGTGCGCAACGACGCCCGATAGGGCAGGGTCCAGCCAGGTTGTTTCCATTGCGTCTCCTGTCAGCGGCGTTAGCCAAAAAAATGGGGCACAAATTTGCTGCGGTTGGTCGTAATGGGCGTGCGGTCTTCGCGGATGCCGATCCCCGCCGGCTCATCGCCGACTATCCAGGCGCCGATCACCGGGTAGAAGCCGTCAAACTCCGGC
Organism: Betaproteobacteria bacterium; assembly: GCA_025360445.1. GTDB lineage: Bacteria > Pseudomonadota > Gammaproteobacteria > Burkholderiales > SG8-41 > PALSA-1004. Next base: position 2,442 of record JANYCE010000146.1, on the reverse strand, counting down.
AACTCCGCACGGGCCTGATAAACAAAACCCTCGGCGCCGTACGGGCCATCTGTTTTTATCTCCGTGCGGCTTCCTGAAAATGAAACGTTGGCGCCTTCACGCGAGAAGAACGGCTTCTTTACGAAGTCGGCGCCCAGGTAGTCGGGGGAAAAATAAGCCGGCAACAAATTGGGATGGTCGGGAAACAGTTCCCACAGAATGGCAAGAATCGCCTTGTTCGATAACAACGCTTTCCATGGCGGTTCGATGATGGTGATCCCCGCGGTCGCGAGGTGTGCGCCGAACGGTTCGCGCATCAGCCATTCCCATGGGTAGAGTTTGAACCACGCTTTGATTGCACGATCCTCGACATCAGTGAAGGCAGCGCCGTCCCAACCGAGGTCTTCCATGTAAACGAACCGCGTCTCGAGTCCCGCCTGGGTTGCGGTGTCGCGCAAATATTCGACGGTGATGCGATCTTCTTCGTTGTCTTTCATGCAGGAAAAATGCACGGGCTGTTCGGACGGCCAGCCGGCGGCGAGGTCGCGCCAGCGTGCAATCAATTTTTCGTGCAGCGAATTAAATTGATCCGGACGCTGGGTTTCCCCGAGCCATTGCCATTGCGCGACTGCCGCTTCGAGCACAGAGGTCGGCGTATCGGCGTTATATTCGAGCAGTTTGGGTGGATGCCGGCCGTCGTAAGCAAGATCAAATCTTCCGTAAAGCGAAGCCGCATGCTGCAGCCACGAAGTGCTGACAGTTTCCACGAAGGGCGGCGGAATCAACATCTGCGCGCAACGCGCTTCGGCTACGATGTGCTTGACCGCCGCGAGTGCGAGCCGGTGCAATTCCGCGGTTGCCGCTTCCAGTTCATCGATTTGAGCGGCGCTGAACTGATAACACGCCGATTCGTTCCAGTAACCGCCATCCGCTGAGTGGAAAGTAAAACCCAGTGCCTCAAACCTGGCCTGCCAGTCGGCGCGCGGCGGCGATGCGCAGCGCTGCATCAGGTACCGCTGGAACCGGCGGCACGCGCGGAACTGCCGAACCCGCCGCGCGGGGTTGTGACGTTGAGCGCTTTGCTGCCCATATAATTGCCGGTCTGCGGATTAACCGCCGGCCGCTCGGCGTTGCCGGACCACACGTGTTTACCGCCGGGCGTTTCGACGATCGAATTAAAACGCGGGCCGAGGAAATAGGCGCCCGCCAGCGCGCCGGCCATCATGCCTGACGTGTGCCCCGACGCCGGCGCTCGCTCGCAATTGGTCTCGCCCCAATCCTGCACGCATTCCTGCTGCGCCTTGTACGCATAGCGATCCTTCGGAACATCCCGGTCTGAGCAGGCGCCGATGAGGACTGTGCCAAGCGCTACCAACTGCACATGGCTCGAACGCTTGCCTATCATGAGGCGGCTTCCTGCGCGGACTTCTGCTGCCACCAGAGTTTCAGCCATCCGGTGTTACCGCCGACTTCTACAATCTCGCGCAATGCGTCGGGCATCGGTGGATATTCGCGCGTAATACCGCGCGTATGGTTGATGAAGAAACCATTTTGAAAGTCGACTTCGATCGCGTCGCCCGTTTCGCACATCTCCAACACGTTCACGCAATCGGTCAAGACCGGCACCCCCATGCCGACGGCGGCGCGATAGGCGAGATACGGCATCGATTCGCATACGAGCCCGAGGCCGAGCGTCTGCATTGCGATGTAGCCATTCGCCTTGGGGCCCATGCCGAAATTGCGCCCGGTCACGATGATGTCGCCGCGCTCTGCCCGCGTGTGAAAACCCGGATCGGTCTCTTCGAACAAATGGGGAACGAGTTTCAACGGGTCCATCTCGCGTGCCACGATAAGCCGGTTCGGAATTACGCCTCCGGGATGCGGCACATCGTGCCCCAGCTTGTAACAGCGGCCTTTGAGCTGCCAGTTAAATTCGATCATGCGATGGCTTTCGCGATTGCTCTGTAGCGGATAGAGATTAGATGCAGAGTGCAGGCAGCAAAAATTTTAGACCAATCCGGCCACCGTCTAAATGTTGGGGCGTTCAGAAAAGAGCGTGAATTGCATTGCCAACGCCTTGTTTCTGGTTGATTATTCATTTTAATCGCTATTGCTGGCGCGGGAAATCGAAGTTGCGATGTTATCGGGGAGAGGCATGGCTAGAGTCGTAGTTTTCAATCAAAAAGGCGGCGTTGGAAAAACGACGACCACGCTTAATTTAATAGCGTTGCTCGCGCGCCGCGGCCGCGCGCCGCTGGGTATTGATCTCGACCCTCAAGCACACTTGTCCGCCATCAGTGGTGCCAGCACGAGCGACGGGGCTGAAAGTTTGTATGCGTTTTATCATGTCAACAAACCGCTTACGGAACTCATCCGTGAAACGAACAGCGGTTGGCCGATTATTCCGTCGCATCTCGATCTGTCAAAAGTCGACACCCAGTTTGGCAAAGGGCCGCAGGCGCT
>JANYCE010000135.1 GCA_025360445.1 Betaproteobacteria bacterium | reverse complement strand
GGCACGGCTCTCGGGCTTTTCCCGTGGGACCAGCTTGCGCAGGACACCATGTTGCCCGAGCGCCCGCGTCCGCAAGCATTTCGCGGAACGACACTGGCCTGGAATTGCAGCACGCCGGAGGAGGTCGATACGGTGCTGAATTTTGCGATTGCCCAGGGGGCGGTGCCCCTAAAGCCTGCGCATAAGACCGTGCGCGCGCGCGGTTGAAACCCGCATTCGCGTCGACCGCGAGATGCTCACCGGCCCCGACCACTGCGATGCCTGCCTCTACCCGCTTCAAATCATCGGGGATCGACATGCCGCCAACTTTTATTTTCATCGTCGTGTAGCCCTCGTCGAGCCGCATGCGGATTTCATCCTGCAATTCTTTAATGCCTTTGCCGGGCGCATACCACCCGCCGCCGACATAGCACGGCACTTTATGCATTCGCTTGCCGTCGTTATATTTGTCCGCGAGTACGGCGTGCAACGGCTGGTCGGCGATTTTTGCAACGGCGTCCCAGCACGCAACTTCGATCGTGCCGATCGCAACCGACCGCTCGGTATGCCCGCCCGGTTTTTCGCGCTGCATCATACAGGCAAGAATTTTTTCTGGGTCCAGATTGTCGCCCGAGGAATTAAGCAGGCTCTCCGGCGGCGCTTTCATGATGCGCGGTATCAGCCGGTCGCGCATCTGCGCCCCGCATGCGTAGCGTCCCGTCGAATTAAAAGCAAACCCGGTAACGGGCTTGCCGCCCTGCATCGCATCGGTGACCACGGCGACAACCGAGGTCGTCATTTCAGAAAAATCGAAAACCGCATTGCGGATCGTCGAATTGATCGGGACTGCCACCTCGCGTATTGCTGTAATTTTCATCGTTCAATTTCCGTTTTTTCAATCCTCAAGCCTTAACTCCAATCTTCAATCCAGATTTCATTCCACCTTGATGTTGGCCTCTTTGACCACCCTTGACCATTTCGCGACTTCGTTTCTTATTTGTGCTGCGAATTGCTCGGGCGTGCTCGCGACAATGTCGAACCCCAGACCGACGACTTTATCGCGCGTATCGGGCTGGGCGAGTATTTTGGCGATTTCGTCGTGCAGCCGCTGTATCACCGCTTTAGGCGTGCCGGCGGGCGCCAGAATGCCCTGCAGGGTTTCGCTTTCCTGCCCGCTGAACCCCGCCTCTGCCATTGTTTGCACGTCGGGCAGCGCCGCTGAGCGCTTTCCACTCGTCACTGCCAGCGCGCGCAAGCGGCCGCCAAGTATATGCGGTGTAGTCGGGGGCAACGCAGTGCAGCCAAGCGGCACCTGATTGCCGATCACCGAAGTCACTGCCGGGCCGGCGCCGGCAAAGGGCACCGTCGTAACGTCGAGCTTAGCTACAACTTTAAGCAAACTCGCGGCGAGGTCCGGCGTCGTGCCGATGCCCGGTGTGGCAAAACTATATTTTTTAGGGTTGGCCTGGATGAGCTTAACGAGTTCCTGCATTGATTTAGCCGTGACCGTCGGGTGTGAGGTGTACACATTGGGCGACGCCACCATGTTCGTGATTGGAGCAAAACTTTGGTAGGGATCGTACGGGATTTTTGCGTAAAGCCCGGGATTCACCACGTAGCTCGAGCTGACGACGACCAGCGTGTAACCGTCCGGCGTCGAATTGGCCGCCGTCCCCATACCGATGTTGCCCCCGGCGCCGGCGCGATTGTCGATGACCACCTGCTGGCCGAAACTTTCGGACAGGCGGGCCGCGACGAAGCGGGCGATAACATCGGTCGGTCCGCCCGGTGCAAACGGAACAATCATCCGCACCGCCTTGCTCGGATACGGCGCGTCGGCCGCAGTCGCCGTACCGCTCATCAACGTAACGCCGAGCAATCCTGCCACGTATATAGTTTTTTTCACCACGTCTCCTCGGTAACTCAATTTACGATTCACGCTGCTGCCTGATCACTCGATTTTGACATTGGCATCTTTGATGACTTTAGCCCAGCGCACCATTTCGGCTTTGATGAAGTCGCTGTATTGCTCCGGCGTGCTGATCATCGGCTCATAGCCCCCGCCGCTCATACGTTCCTTCGTGTCAGCCATAGCGGCGATTTTGATCCATTCGGCGTTTAGACGATTAATGATCTCGCGCGGCGTGCCGGCGGGAGCAAGTATGCCGTATGAGGTTATGACTTCGTAGTTGGCGATGCCGCCTTCCAGGGAAGTCGGGAGGTCAGGCAGGTAAGCCACGCGCTCGGCCGCCAGTACTGCCAGCGGCCGCACCCGGCCCGCCTTGATGTGCGGGATAGTCGGCGGCACGCCGATGACGACCATATCAACGTGCCCGCCGATCATGCCAATCATTGCTTCGTTAGATCCCTTGTAAGGCACGTGCACCATGTTGATGCCCGTCAGCCCTTTAAGCATCTCGCTGCCTAGATGGTTGGAGGTGCCAAGACCGCCGGAACCGAAATTGAGCTTGCCCGGATTTGACCTGGCGAGCTGGACAAACTCTTTGAGCGTCTTGACCGGCACCGTTGGATGCACCAGCAGGACATTCGGTATCTGCGCGACAAGGGTAATGGGCGTGAAATCTTTCACCGGATCGTAGCCAAGTTTGTGACTATTCAGCCTGAGGCAGGCATAGGGGCCTGCCCCAAGAAGGTCAAGCGCAATACCTCGAACAAATTATGTCCTTGCTTGTGCATGGTATCGAGATAGGAGCGAATGATGCAGAA
>JANYCE010000103.1 GCA_025360445.1 Betaproteobacteria bacterium | reverse complement strand
CTGCAACAACTGCGCTTCGTAATCGTTGACTGTCAGGTAATCGGCCTGGCGCACGAACTCGAGCAATTCTTCGCCGTTGAACATCGGCAATCCCTGACCCGGATCGAACACGAACGGAATACCCGCGGCGTGGAATTCGCGCGCATGCTGCACCATGCCGTCGCGCCCATCGGGCGACACGATTCCGAGCGTCACATCTTTGGCGTCGGCAACGTGGTTTTCATGCGAGTGCCCCATTGCGCCGGGGTGAAACGCGGTAATTTGATTGTCGTCGAGGTCCGTCGTGATAAACGCCTGCGCCGTGAAAGTCCCGGCGATCTGGCGCACATGCTGCTGCGACACACCGAGTTTTTCGAGCCGCTGCGCGTAGGGCTGCACATCGTCACCAACCGTAGCCATGATTTGCGGTTTGCCGCCGAGCAGGTTCAGGTTGTAAGCAATGTTGCCCGCGCAGCCGCCAAACTCGCGGCGCATTTCCGGTACCAAAAAAGCGACGTTGAGAATATGCAGTTTTTCAGCAAGGATGTGTTCCCTGAAGCGGCCGGGGAACACCATGATGGTGTCGTACGCGATCGAGCCGCAAATCAAAGTACGCATGAGAAAGTCCTCGCGCAAAGGCGCAAATTATAACATCGGCGTGTTTGCTCTCCGGTCTGCCCGCCGGTACTTACCTGACCGTAGACGCCGCGCAAAAAGCCGGCGCCGTCACGTTTAACTACGGCATTTTCGTTAACACGTGCATCGGCTTTGTGATCGCACGTTTGGCGAGCACATGGTTTTCGAGTGACGCCCGATCGATGATCGCTTCAATCGCGGAATTCATCAGTTCGACGATCAATACCAGCAAGACGCAGGCAATTAACAACGCTTTGCCGATCGCTCCAATGTGCATCGAAAACGCGAGCGGTATCAAAGCAAGCGCCAGCACAACCTCGACCCTGAAGGCATCCTCATACTTGAACGCAGCGGCGAAACCGTCGAGCGAATAAAAAAGCCCGCTCGAGATGCGTTTGATCCCGCGCTTGCCTTTGTGGGGGCTATGCATAGTGCGCCGTCATGCGTCCGGTCATAGACCGCCGGCAAGCGTCATGGTCTTGCCGTCGACCAATCGCACTGGCACCGCCGACACATCGACGCCGTCCAGACAGTGGACGTTGACGCCGTAGTGATTGGGCGCGGCGCGTTTGCGGTGAAACGTGTAAATGCCGCAGGCGCTGCAAAAATAATGCTGCGCGACGCGCGTGTTCCACTGATAGAGGGCCAGCTTGTCTTCGCCTTTAAGGAGCCTAAAGGCTGACTCGTGGACCTTGTACATGACCGCATTCTTTTTGACGCACAACGTGCAGTCGCACAGCGTGAAGTCGTCAAGCGTGCCGGCAATTTAAAACTGCACGCTGCCGCAATGGCAGGAGCCTTTAAAACTACCGCTTGGCACTGCGCCCACTCGCGCCGCCAGAACGCTATTTCAGTGCAGCGAGCGCGGCGTCGTAGTCCGGTTCGTTCTTGATTTCAGGCACGAGTTGCGAATACATGACTTTGTCGTTCTCGTCGAGCACGACCACTGCGCGCGCAGTGACGCCCTGCAAAGGACCATCGGCAAGATCGACGCCGTATTTGGTATGAAAATCGCGCCCGCGCAGCGTCGACAGCGAGACCACGTTGTTGATGCCCTCAGCTTCGCAGAATCGTTTCATCGCGAACGGCAGATCGGCGGAGATCACGAGCACTACCGTATTCGGAAGCGCACCCGCTTTTTCGTTAAATTTGCGCGTCGAAGTCTGGCAAACCGGGGTGTCGAGGCTCGGTACAATGTTAAGAACTTTGCGTTTGCCCGCGAAATCCTTAAGGCTCACATCTTTCAGATCCTTGCCGGTCAGACGGAAGTCAGGCGCGGCGTCGCCGGCCTTCAGAAAGTTGCCGGTGACGTTGACGAGATTGCCGCCCAGAGTAACGGTAGCCATGCGAGTTCTCCTTGGTTAATTATTGATGTTTCACTAATTCGCGAAAGCGGGTTAGTGCCATTCTCACCCTCTCCTTTGGGAGAGGGTCGGGGATTGAGCGTTCCGATTGTCATCCATTATGCAACGCTCAATAAATTGAAGGTAAGAGCGCGCAGTAGCGACGCCAAAGCGGGGCATTTCATGTTGGTCGGTGGTAGCGCACCAAGTCACCGTAACGCTTGGTTTCGGTCATGCGCCCGCGCACTGCGTTGCAAGAGTTGGGAATAATCACTGGTTACGGCGAGGCCGGCAAGTATGCCTCGCGCCCCCAACGCATGCAATAAGTCGTCTATGCGTGCATCCGGTTGCAGAAAAACGCTAGCAATATTAGCTAAACCGCACTCGATGCCCGGCCCCGCGCCCGGTGATCTTGTCACGCGTAGTTCCCATTTTTCCAGCGGGCCCGTTCGAACCATCATTAGGCCTATCGAGGTGAGCATCGCGGCGAATCGTAGTTGTTACGCAATGTGACGGCTTGGAGTCAGAGCACGCCCGGGATTTGCGAACGCAGACGGCGAGCAACTCGACGCGTTCGGCCCGGCCGGATTTAGGCATTGGCAATTAGCGTGTATCGGCGGCCGCGATGGCCTGATATGCGGTGGCGTCGAGCAGACCCGCCACTTCACTTGCATCGGCGGGTTTTAACTTGAACAGCCATGCGGCGTAAGCGTTCTGATTAATTTTTTCTGGCGAATCTGCAAGTTCCTCGTTCACGGCCAAAATCTCGCCTGTCACCGGCGCAAAAATATCGGCGGCTGCTTTTACCGACTCAACGACCGCACACTCTTCGTCCTTTTTTAATTTGCGACCGACTTCGGGAAGTTGAACGAACACCAGATCGCCCAACGATTCCTGCGCATGATGGGTGATGCCAACCGTTACGGTGCCGTCGGTTTCCTGCCTGACCCACTCGTGGGATTTTGTATATTTGAGATCGGCGGGGGTGGTCATGGTGTCTCCAGAAAAGTTTTTACCTGCGGTGCCGCGACGCTATTTACGAGCGCAGCTTTAATCAAAAATATGGCGGCGATTATCCCCCCGCGCGCGCGAAAAAATGCAGCTCATCCGCTTACATGCTGCTCGACGAGTGGCAGTCTGTGCGTTTCAGCTCGCGGGCGCGGCGACTAAATCCAACCGAAAACCGGCTGCGCCCAGGTCGCCGGTTTCAAGCTCGAGCCTGATCGTGACCTCCGCATTGGCCGCGATGCCGCTGCGTGAATCCAGACCTCCTGCCAGATATTCAGCGGGCAGGAAGATACGGCGGGCAACCGTGTGTTCTTTTGTATTTGTCAGTACAACATCGAGTGCCGGATAGCCGAGTTGGCTGGTCGCATGATTGCGCAACGTTGCGGTCAGTGCGATGAGCCCCGGGTTTGCGGGGTCAAGCGCCTGCATATCGGACGCCTCAATGCTGATTTGTCGCGGGCGTTGCGGCAGTGCGAGTGTGCAACGCATGAACTCGCAGAGTTTGTTGAGGGCCGGCCGTGCTTCCGGCAGGCTCGCGGCGATTTCGCTTCGATAAAAATACGTGGCTTGTGCGACAAGGCAAATTAGCATGAGCGCGCCACCAATAGCCCAGCCAATTTTTCGCCGCGTGTTTGACTCACGCGCGGGCGTGGCTAACGGCGGATACGCGCCGGCCGCAAGCGTTGACCGGCCATTGGCTATCGACTCAGTTGAGCCGAGCCCCGGTGATGCGTGGGACGGAGCGTCGCCCGTCTTTGCAGCGGCAAGTGCCGGTATTGTTGTCACAACGGATGCGGCTAGTGGTGGCGGAGCCGGTGTCGGTGTTGGTGTTGGTGTTAATGTTGGTGCGGATACGGCCGCGGACGTCGGAGCAGGTGCGGCAGCAAGAACGGACGCCGGCTCAACTGAGGGTGCCAGTGAGGCCGATGTATGAGGCACGGCGGCTTGCAGGGGCGCTACGAGTTCGTTCGAATCTTCCAACGCTAGAAACTCAGCAAGCGGCGTTGGCTCAGCCAGCGTCGCCAGCGTCTTGAAGCCATCGAAAACCTGGGCGCAGCGGCCGCACCTGACCAGTCCGCGACGTGCCTGCAATTGAGGCGGCGTGACGCGGAATTGAGTGCCGCAGTTCGGGCATTGGGTGACGATGCTCATGAGTCGTGCGGTCAGCTGCTAACTAACGTCTACTGCCACTTACTAGTACCCAGCCATCCTCGTGCTGTAACGGCTGCAATTCGAACGCTTCGCGATATACGTCTTCGACTTCGTTCGCTTGATGCGCCAGCACGCCCGACAACAAAATATGCCCCCCGCGGCGCGTCATTCGCGCAAGCAACGGCGACAACATTTTTAACGGATTGGCGAGAATATTGGCGACCACGATATCGGCGGGTTCGGGAGCGCCGCCGCTGGCGGCAATAAATTCTATTTGCACATGATTTTGCATTGCATTGAGACGTGCTGCAAGCAGCGCCACGGGATCGATATCGACGCCGATCGCATGGGCTGCACCCAATTTCATAGCAGCAATCGCGAGGATGCCGGAACCGCATCCATAGTCGAGCACCGACTCGCCGCCGCGCAAGTTCGCATCGAGCCACCTCAGGCATAAACGAGTCGTCGGATGCGTGCCCGTGCCGAACGCCAGCCCCGGATCGATAACAATATTAATGGCGTCGGGCTCGGGCGCCTCGTGCCAGGTCGGCACCACCCACAAACGCGACGACACATGCACAGGTTGAAACTGGGTTTGGGTTGCCCGCACCCAATCCTGATCGGCGACGTGCGCGGTCGCAATTTGCACAGCAGGATCAAGGCCGGCGGCCTGCAGCGCAGCTCTGACGTTTTCGAGCACGCTGTCGCGTTTTTCAAATAACCCGGTTAGGCGCGACAATTCCCACTCTGCGCTAGCCGGTTCGCCCGGCTCGCCGAACAGTGCCCGTTCGCCCGCCGTGCCTGCTTGCGCGTCGGTGACATCGACCGATATCGCGCCGGCTTCGAGTAAGACCTCGGACAGCGTTTCGACGTCGGCGGCATCGACCGTGAGCGTTATGGAAAGCCAGGACATTCAGAGAGCCGAATAAAAGTTTGGATCAGTGGCGCGCGCGGCCGGCATCGTTCTCTGCGCTGCAGAAAGCCGGCGTTTACTTCGCGAGTTTCTGCTCAAGATAGTGAATGCTGGTGCCCCCGCTGAGAAAGGCGGCGTCTCGCATCAGTTCGGCGTGCAGCGGAAGATTGGTTTTTATGCCCTCGACCACCGCTTCCGACAACGCAATTCCCATGCGGGCGATGGCCTGTTCGCGGGTGTCGCCATACGCTATCAGTTTGCCAATTAATGAATCGTAGTGAGGCGGCACAAAGTAGTTGTTATACACATGCGAATCTACGCGGATGCCCGGCCCGCCCGGCATATGCCAGGACGTGATGCGTCCGGGGGACGGCGTGAACTTATACGGGTCCTCGGCATTGATCCGGCATTCAATTGCGTGCCCCTTGAATACAACCTCGCGCTGCTTGACCGGCAGGCGCTCGCCCGCCGCAATCCGGATTTGCGCCTGCACGATATCGATGCCGGTGATCATTTCGGTGACCGGGTGCTCGACCTGCAGCCGCGTGTTCATTTCGATAAAGTAGAACTCGTCGTTCTCGTACAGGAACTCAAAAGTTCCGGCGCCTTCGTAACCGATTTTGCGGCACGCCTCGGCGCAACGCTCACCGACCCGGATACGACCGCGCGTTGGCAGGTGCGGCGCGGGCGCCTCCTCGATAATTTTCTGGTGCCGCCGCTGCATCGAGCAATCGCGATCACCGAGATACACCGCGTTGCGGAACCGGTCGGCGAGCACCTGTACTTCAATATGGCGCGGGCTTTCAAGAAATTTCTCCAGGTAGACAACCGGGTTGCCGAACGCCGCCTGAGCTTCGGCGCGAGTCATCGCGACGGCATTAAGCAGGGCGGCTTCGGTATGCACCACACGCATGCCGCGGCCGCCGCCGCCGCCCGCTGCTTTGATAATCACCGGATAGCCGATCGCGCGCGCGGTTTTGACGATTTCCCCGGCGATTTCCGGCAGTGCGCCTTCACTGCCCGGTACGCACGGTATGCCGGCCTTGCGCATTGCGGCCTTCGCGCTGACCTTGTCACCCATCAGCCGGATGGTTTCGGCTCTGGGGCCGATGAACACGAAACCGCTTTTCGTTACTCGCTCGGCAAAATCGGCGTTCTCGGAAAGAAACCCGTACCCCGGATGAATTGCTTCCGCATCTGTCACTTCCGCGGCACTGATGATCGCGGGGATATTCAGATAACTCAGCGCGGAAGGCGGCGGTCCTATGCATACCGATTCGTCGGCGAGTTTTACGTATTTGGCTTCCGCGTCGGCTTCGGAATGGACGGCGACGGTTTTTACGCCCAGTTCGCGGCACGCGCGCTGTATTCGAAGCGCGATTTCGCCCCGGTTAGCGATAAGTATTTTTTCGAACACCCGCTAGCGCCCGGCTGAAACGGCGGTAAGCGGCCGAGAGGTTAAATGGCTTGCTAAAATCAATGCGGCGTGACGTTGATTCGCTTCGGCGGTAGCCATCAACCGATGACCATCAAGGGATGGCCATACTCGACCGGTTGACCGTTTTCGACCAGGATCGCCTTGATAACGCCAGTGCGATCGGCCTCGATTTCGTTAAGAAGTTTCATCGCCTCGATAATGCATACGGTCTCGCCCTCCGTAACACTTTGGCCGACTTCCACAAACGCTTTAGCGCCAGGCGTCGACGCCCGGTAGTAAGTGCCAACCATAGGAGATTTCAGAACGTGCCCCTCAGGCGCGGCAGGCACAGCTTCCGCTGCACCTGCTGGCGCAATCCCGCCAGCCTGCGCTGCAGGTGCAGCGACTCGCATTACGGTGGCGGTCGCCGGCGCATTCACCGAGTTGTGGCGGCTGATGCGTACTTTTTCCTCGCCCTCGGTGATTTCGAGTTCGGCGATCCCCGATTCCTCGACAAGGTCGATCAGTTTCTTAAGTTTGCGTAAATCCATGATCAGCCTTCCGTTGACGGTCGCAGCGCGTATTCGAGCGCGAGTTCATATCCGATTGCGCCAAGCCCCGACAGCACGCCGACCGCCCGATCGGAAAAATATGAGTGGCGCCGGAACGGTTCACGCCGAAACACGTTGGACAAATGCACCTCGATAAAAGGGATTTCGGCCGCCGCAAGTGCGTCGCGGATAGCCACGCTGCTGTGGGTGAATGCGGCCGGATTAATGATGATGAAGTCGACATTCTCGCGTTGCGCCTGTTGAATCCGGTTGACTAAATCACCCTCAACATTACTTTGATAGGTCGCCAGGGCCGCGCCTGCCTGCGCTGCACGTTGAGCCAAACCGCAATTGATCGCTTCAAGCGTTGCCACGCCATAATACGCCGGCTCGCGGTCGCCAAGCAGGTTGAGATTTGGGCCGTTAATTACGAGGAGGTTTTTCAAATGCCACTTTGGACGGGGCCAAGCTAGTGCCGGAGCTGAATTACCCGGATTGTAATGATATTCTGCGAGAGTTAGCGCTATTTTCGAGCAGTTAGACGCTTTTGTCTACTTATGGTGCACGTTAACGACGCTACTCACCCTTCCTCCGTCTTCGGATCGCGCGCTCGCGCGAGAGAATGTTTTGCCGCCCGTCACCGCATCGCCACCGAATCGACGTGGGTGGCTTCTATTTTCGTTGTTGCCGTTTTTTCAGGCGAAATGCCGGAAGTTATCGCACTTTGCGGTACGTTATAGCAGGGGCCGAATGATGGTGAGAAGCTTTTCAGGCCGGATAATCCCGATTTGGCTCGCTACCACCCTGCCTGCGCGGTCAAGTATCAACGTATAGGGTAAGACGGTGGCGGAGTTTCCTAGCTGGCGAGCGAATTCCATCGTTTCCATGCCGCCGACGACTAACGGATAGTTGATCCCCATGTCTTTGGCGTAAGGCGCGACCCGCTCTTTTTGGTCGATTGCCACGCCGACGAATTGAACGCCGTCCGGGCCGTAGCGCTCCTGAAATTTGATAAAGCCGGGAATTTCTTCCCGGCAGGGCGCGCACCAAGTCGCCCAAAAATTGACGACTAGTATTTTTCCGCGCCATTGTTCAAACGGCTGCACTTTACCGTCGACCCCCAACAGTTTGGCACCGAGGACCATGCGGCCAGCCGCGATCGGGTCGGGGGCGCCCTCAGTTGAGCGCAACTGGTAAAAGTAAACCATCAGGCCCGCCATACCGCACACCAAGGCGACGCCGCCGACCAGCAGCGCCTGCCTGAGGCGGCTCAACGCAGCGCCAGGTCGAGTGTCGCAGCGAACTTATCGGCGGACTGAAAACCAATCACGCGCAGGTCTTTGATGAGCTCGCCCTGCCGATCAAAGAAGACGATGCCCGGCGGTCCAAACAGGTTAAAGCGCTTGAGCAGCGCTTTGTGCTCATCAGCGTTCAAAGTCACGTCCGCTTGCAACGCTACCAGGCCGGCCATCTTGGAACTCACCCTGTCGTCTACGAAGGTATAGCGCTCCATTTCCTTGCATGAAATGCACCAGTCCGCATAGAAGTCGAGCATGACCGGCTTGCCGGCCGCCGCGCGAATCGCGGAGTCGAGTTGCGCCGAACTATTAATCCGTTGAAACAGGGCCGCATGCCCGGCGACGCCCGGCACGGCAGCACCGCGTAAACCGCCAAGCGGCTGCAGAATATCGCGCCCACCCGATAGCGCGCCCAGCAGTAGCGCCGCGCCCGCCAGCAATCCGATTACGCCGATTCCCTTAAAGAGCTTGCGCGCGCCCGGTGCATTCGCCGGCAGCGGATCTAGCGCATGCAAATAAATCGCGGATATGATCAACAGCACGGCCCACGCGATCATGTGGGCTACCACCGGCAACAGCGGCGAGACCAAATAAATCGCGACCCCTAATAAGACGACGCCGAAAAACCGTTTTACCGTTTCCATCCATGGTCCGGCTTTTGGCAACAAAGTGCCGGCAGACGCGCCAACTATGAGCAACGGCACGCCCATGCCAAGCGCCATGGCGAACAAAGCCGCGCCACCGAGCATGCCGTCGCCTGATTGGCTGATATAGAGCAGCGCGCCGGCGAGCGGTGCGGCCACACACGGCCCCACGATCAGGGCCGACAGCACCCCCATCACGAATACGCTCGCAAAATGTCCGCCATGCAACTTGTTGCTCGTTGCCGCAAGCCGGCTTTGCACTGACGTCGGCAGCTGCAACTCGTAAAAACCGAACATAGAAAGCGCGAGCAGCACGAAGATCGCCGCGAAACCGGACAGCACCCATACGTTCTGCAACGCCGAGGACAGCATCGTGCCGAGCAACCCGGCGGCGACGCCGGCTGCTGCGTAAGTGAGAGCCATGCCGAGCACGTAAACGAGCGACAGCACGAAGCCGCGCAAATGCGTTAGATGCTCGCCATGCGGCATCAGGATGCCCGACAAAATAGGGATCATTGGAAATACGCACGGAGTCAACGCGAGCAACAATCCGAAGCCAAAGAAGCTCGCGAGCAGGAGCCAGAACCCGCCTTTAAACAATCCGGCGATCAATGCGTCCTCCGCCTGCGGCGCTGACGCGCCCGCGGGCGCATCCGTCAGAAACGGCGCCGCCTGATTGGCCGCAGCCACGGGGCTGAATGTGGCAAGTTTGAGTTGCGCGGTCTGCTCATGCGGCGGGTAACACACCCCGATGTCAGCACAACCTTGCGAGACCACGTTTAATTTAAACTGCGCGTCCTGCCCGGCAAAACCTTTGACCGGCAGCACGAATCGCTGCTCGCCGCGATAAATCTGCACTTCGCCAAAAAATTCATCTTTCTTGACTTTACCGGGCGGCAATTGCGT
>JANYCE010000088.1 GCA_025360445.1 Betaproteobacteria bacterium | reverse complement strand
CCCTGAATCTCTGACGTGCGCGGCTTGCGAGTCGCTTCGAAACGGCGCAGCGCACTCACTACGCCATCGGCATCAATATCGGCCAGACAACGCGACAATACGGCCGCATCTTCAAGCGCGGAGGCGGCGCCCTGCGCCATGTACGGCGTCATTGGATGGCAGGCGTCGCCCAGCAGCGTCACGCGGTCTTCGGTCCAGCGCGGCAGCGGAGCGCGTTCGAGCAGCGCCCATTTGTGCACGTCGGGACACGCGCGCAGAATCGCCTGCACTTCGGGATGAAAGCCCGCATATGCTTCGCGCAACGCAGCGAGATCGCCTTTCGCCGACCATGACTCCGGGGTCATCCATTCGACAGCTTCCGGCTGGCTCGTGACGAAATAAATTTCGTCCTGCTTGCGCGTCACGTAGTAAACGACCATATGCCGGTCGGGTCCCCACCACTTGGTGCGCACGGGCGTAATGCGTTCACTGCCCATCAATGCTGCGGGGAAAGTCGTGCGATAAGCCACCCGGCCCGTAAAGCGCGGTTGCTCGGGCCCTAACATGATTGCGCGCACGGTTGAGTGCACGCCATCGGCGGCGATCACCGCGTCGGCTCGTTCTTGCGTCCCATCAGTGAAAGTGAGCGTCGCGCCGTGGACATTCTGCTCGAGCCCGCACAGCTTGCGGTTGAGGGCGACCACGCCGGCAGGCACTGCCGCCTGGATCGCCGTGTGCAAGTCAGCCCGATGCAAAAAAAGGTACGGCGCGCCGTAACGCGCCTCGATCTCGTCGCCCATGCGCAATTCATTAGTGATGGCGCCGGTGTCCCATTCCCGGCTCACGCCGGAAGGTGATTGAAACGCGGTCGCGCGCAATTGTTCTTCCAGGCCAAGGCCGCGCAATACTTTCATGGCGTTTGGCGTCATCTGGATGCCAGCGCCTACGCGCGCAAAACGCGTGGCCTGCTCGAACACGCGCACGCGATGCCCGTCCCTTGCAAGCAGGGTTGCTGCAGCGAGGCCGCCGATGCCGGCGCCGATCACTGCAATTGAGAGGGCGTGAGCTTTCATAAAATTGTGATGGTTGGCCGCAGCATCATTCGATGGTGATCTTCGCGGTCTCGATCACTTTGCGCCATTTCGGAATCTCGGCGCGGATGTAGTCGCCAAACGCCTGCGGCGAACCTGGCGCGATGTCGAGCGCGGGCAGGCGCTCCTTAAACCGCGGTTGATTGAGCACCTTGGCGATGTCCGTCGACAAACGGGCAATGATCGGGCGCGGTGTTGCCGCGGGCACCACGATGCCGAACCAGATTGCGGCTTCGTAGCCTGGCACGCCGGCTTCCTGCATCGTCGGCAGGTTGGGCGCATTTACCGAGCGCCTGGCACCCGTCACAGCAAGGCCGCGCACCTTACCGTCGCGGATGTAATTGATGCCGCCGCCTTCAAACATCATATCGACGTGGCCCGCCATTACGTCTGTCATTGCCGGCGCCGAGCCTTTGTACGGTATGTGCACAAGGTTGACGCCGGAGATCGAGCGAAACAACTCAGCTGCGAGATGCGTCGATGTACCGGGCCCGCCAGAAGCAAATGTAAGCCCGCCGGATCTCGCCTTGGAAAGCGCAATCAGTGCTTTAACCGAGTCTGCAGGCAGCGCCTGGTTAACGACGAGATACAGCGGCGTCGAAAAGCAAAAGCTTACCGGCGCAAAATCGCGCACGGGATCATAGGGCAGACTTTTCTGCGCGCTCACGTTAATCGCGAGACTCGTCACACTGCCGAAAAAAAGCGTGTAGCCATCGGCTGGTGATTTGGCTGCGAGTTGGGCGCCTATCATCTGGCTCGCGCCGGGCCGGTTGTCGATGATGACCGGCTGACCATACAACTCGGACAGCCCGATGCCGAGCGCGCGCGGAAAAATATCACCGAGGCCGCCTGCCGGATAAGGCACGATGATGCGCACAGGTTTCGCCGGAAACTCCGCTGCAGCTGCGGGTCGCTGCGCGTATGCGTTGAAAGTCGGTGCGGCCCACCAGCATGCGGCAGCAATGCAAAGGAAAGTGCGCAGGGGGTTCATCAACTGAAGAGTTATGACGCGGAAAACCGAATTATAACCGCGGCCGCGAGCGCGCCCGGCGCAGCTTGCCGGTGCACATCTCGCCTGACTATACTGCGCGTCGCCTTCTCATCGGACATCCCCCGTGCTGAAAGTTTTTTTGATCATTGTCGCGTGCTACGCGTCGGGCGCTTGCTGGAGTCAGAATTATCCCGCGCGTCCGGTGCGCATCGTCGTCGGTTTCGGTGCGGGTGGACCGGACACCACTGCGCGCATTGTCGCAGCGCAACTCTCCACTCAAATGAGCCAGCAATTCGTCGTCGATAATCGGCCTGGCGCGAACGGCATCATCGGCGCTGACATCGTGGCGAAGGCCGCGGCCGACGGCTATACATTGCTTGTGACCTCTGCTTCATTCGCGGTGAACCCGGGGATCTACAAGAAGTTGCCATTCGATCCGGTG
>JANYCE010000084.1 GCA_025360445.1 Betaproteobacteria bacterium | reverse complement strand
GCCCGATCAGCGTGCCCTGGATCAGGAAAATTTTCATCACGCTGCCCGGCCCGGCGCCCAGGGTGCGCAGGATGGCGATGTCTGCCTGTTTGTCCTTCACCGCCATGAACAGGCTCGACACGATGTTGAAAGCGGCGACCGCGATGATGAGGAACACGATGAGGAACATCATGCGTTTCTCGATATCGACCGCGCGGAAAAAATTGGCGTTGAGGCGCGTCCAGTCGGTGATGTACGCCTCGGGACCGAGGCTTTGCGACAGCTCGCGCGAGACACGGCCCGCGTCGAACAGATCCCGCAGCTTTAGGCGCACGCCGCTGACCTGCTCACCCATGCGATAGAGCGTTTGCGCGTCCCGCATGTCGATGAGACCCAGGCCCGAGTCGTATTCGAAATGATCTACTGAAAAAATTCCAACCACTGTAAATTGGCGCAGGCGCGGCATGATACCGGCAGGCGTCACCTGCCCTTGCGGCGCGATCAGCACTACTTTGTCGCCGGCTGCTACGCTTAGAGCACGTGCAAGCTCGATGCCGAGCACGATACCGAACTCGCCGGGCTTCAATGCAGTGAGGCTGCCGGCCGTCATATGCTTGGCGAGGTCAGCGACTTTTTCTTCGGCTTCCGGAATGATGCCGCGAATATACGCGCCGCGCACAGTGCCGCCGCTCGATAACAATCCCTGGGCCGTCACATACGGGGCGGCCGCGACTACTTCAGGGTTTTGTCTCGACTTGTCGGCGATAGTGCGCCAATCGACGAGCGCATTCGAGGGGCCGGAAATCTGAATGTGCGAGGCAACGCTTAAAATGCGCGTGCGAACCTCGCGTTGAAAACCGTTCATCACTGACAATACGGTAATCAACACTGTGATGCCGAGTGCAATGCCGATCACCGAAACCAGCGAGATAAATGAAATGAAACGGCTGCGCTGCCGTGCCCGCGTGTAGCGCAGGCCGATAAAAAGTTCGTAAGGTTGCAAGTGATGATCCGCCGGTAATAAGGGGCGAGTTTGCCATATTGAGCTACTCACGCCCAGCGCGCCGCGACGCCAATGCTAAACTCAGCCTGGCAAAACCAACGACATGCACTGCACACTGCTCATTCCTGATCTGCTGCCGCCCGCCGAACTTGGCGCCGAACCGTACGCGGGCTTACCCCTGCCTTTTTTGACGACGATGCTCGCGCGCGGCACCACGGTGCAGCATGCGGCCATGCCGTGCGAAGAATGGTTATGCGCACGCTTCGGAGTCACGCGCCAGCAGGATCATCCGCTTGCGGGGTTGATGCTGAAAGCCGATGGCGGCGAGCCCGGTCAGCACTACTGGCTGTGCGCCGAGCCGATTCAATTACGGGTTGATCGCGACCGCTTGATCGTCGCGGCACGCGTCGCCGACTACAACCCTATCGAAGCCGCCGAGTTGATTTCAGCGCTCAACCGGCATTTCAACGCGGATGGCATCGACTTTTGCGCGCCCACTCCATCGCGCTGGTATTTGCGCACCGGGCGAACGCCCGCACTCGTAACGCATTCGTTGGCGAGTGCGTTGAATCGCAGCATCAAACATCACTTGCCGCAAGGCGATGATGCGCTCGCGTGGCATGGCGTAATGAACGAAGCGCAGATGATTTTGCATACCCACCCGGTCAACGAAGCGCGTGAGGCGCGCGGCGCCGCAGTCGCCAACAGCATTTGGTTATGGGGCGGCGGCACCGCTCCGCAAGTGTCGCTGACGCCTTATGCAGCGATTTGGGGCGGCGGACCGATGGTGAGAGCGCTTGCCAGCGCCGCAGATATTCCGTACGCCGGGTTACCCGCGAGTGCTTCAGCGTGGTTTGCCAACGCTGTAGCCGGGCATGCACTCCTCGTGCTCGACGGTGCGGCAAATGCATTGCGCGACGGCGATATCACAGGCTGGCGCGAGCAACTGTCGTGGATCAACGCACAATGGATTCAACCGTTGTTGACGGCGCTACGTAATAAAACATTCGATCGGGTCACGCTGATTGCATGCAACGCTGAAAACCGGATCGAGACAAACGTGGAACGATCCGACCTATGGCGAATCTGGCGGCGTGCACGGCCACTCTCAACTTATACAGCCCATGCGTGAGCCCGCGGTGTCGTTAAATCTGGCGAGGCGCAACTCACCGCCCGCTGCGGCCAAAGAGCTTTGCGCGGCCGGCTTTCATCCATTGCTCGCCCGGATTTATGCGTCACGCGGCATCACGTCGGCGTTGCAGCTCGCCGCTGACGTCGGCGGTTTGTCGCCGCTGGCGGGTTTGCGCAATGTCGAGCGCATGGCGCAGCTGTTGGCGGATGCAATCGCCGCCGGGCAGAAGCTTTTGATCATCGCCGACTATGACTCCGATGGCGCTACCGCCTGCGCGGTGGGCATGCGCGCGCTCGGCGCATTCGGCGCGGTCGTCGACTTCCTGGTGCCGAATCGTTTCGAGTATGGCTATGGCCTCACCCCCGAAATCGTCGCACTTGCGAAGAAGCTTAAAGACCCCGCCATCCTGATCACCGTCGACAACGGCATTGCGAGCGTCGATGGCGTCGCGGCGGCCAACGCGCTCGGCATGCGCGTGCTGATCACAGACCATCATCTGCCCGGCGCGGTGCTGCCCGATGCTTGGTGCATCGTTAATCCGAATCAGCCCGGTTGCGGCTTTCCGAGTAAAAACCTGGCCGGCGTGGGCGTGATGTTTTATCTGATGCTGGCCCTGCGCGCCGAGCTTCGCAAGCGCGGCGCTTTTGCGGATAAGCCCGCGCCCAACCTCGGCGCGCTGCTTGACTTGGTCGCGCTCGGCACCGTGGCCGACGTCGTCAAGCTCGACGATAACAACCGTATCCTTGTGCAGCAGGGATTACAGCGCATACGCAGCGGCAAGTCATGGCCTGGCATAGCCGCGTTGCTGCACATCGCCGACCGCGACCCGGCGCGTGCGTCGACGTACGATCTGGGTTTCGTCGTCGGCCCCCGTTTAAACGCGGCCGGCCGCCTGGACGATATGGCGATCGGCATTCAGTGCCTGATCACCAACGATCATGGGACGGCGGAGCGCCTGGCGCGCAAGCTCGATGAATTAAATCGCGAGCGCCGCTCGATCGAATCGGATATGCATGAAAACGCGCTTGCTACGCTTGCCACCGTCATGCCGCAGGACGGATCCAGCCTTTGCATATTTGAACCGCATTGGCATCAGGGCGTGATTGGAATCGTTGCATCGCGTCTCAAAGAGCGCTTTCATCGCCCCGTTGTCGCCTTCGCGCGCGGCAACGATGGCGAAATTAAAGGATCGGGCCGCTCGATTGCAGCGCTTCATCTGCGTGATGCCCTCGATCTCGTCGCCAAACGCGAACCCGATCTCATCCTGCGATTTGGCGGGCATGCCGCCGCGGCGGGTCTCACGCTGCGTGAAAATGCCTTCGGCCGTTTCCGCGCGGCATTTGAAGCAGTGGCGCAAACCCTGTTGACGCCGGCCGACCTTAAACGCGTGATCGAAACCGACGGTGCTTTGCCGGCCGACTATTTCACGCTTGACGCAGCGCGCGTGCTGGAGCATCAAGTGTGGGGCCAGGGTTTCGCGGCGCCGACCTTCGACGATGAATTCACCGTCACCCGGCAGCGGGTGGTCGGTGAGCGTCATCTTAAATTGCGTCTGGAAAAAGATGGTCGCGAAGTTGAGGCCATGCTGTTCTCGCATGCAACGCCATTGCCGACGAAAATACGCGCGGTTTACCGGCTGGCGGCCAATGAGTGGAACGGCACGTCGACGCTGCAACTCACCATTGAGCATTGGCAGGCCGCGTAAGTGTTTTGCTTTAAGCCATCTGATTTCAGGCAAATACGCCGCGAACGTCCTGTATAATCGCGCTTTTTTCGCCTCTGACACCGCTCATAAGAATCCATCATGGAAGCCGAACAACTCAATGCCATAGCACGGCGGCTGCAGGATCTGAGCCAGCGTAACGCCGAGCTGCGGAGGTATCTTTGACTTCGAGGCCAAGCAATTGCGCCTCGCCGAAGTCGTCAAGCTCGCAGAAGACCCGGCGGTCTGGAACGATCAGAAACGCGCCCAGGAACTAGGCCGCGAGCGCAAAACGCTCGAGTCGCTAGTTTCGACAATGGCCAAGCTTGACCAGGATCTGCGCGATACGACTGAACTCTTCGGCATGGCGCGCGGCGAAAACGACGACGCGACGTTGAGCACTATCGAGATCGAAGCCCGCGGACTCGAAGCGACAGTTGCCGAGGTTGAGTTTCGGCGCATGTTTTCCAATCCGATGGATCCGAACAACTGCTTCGTCGATATTCAGTCCGGCCAGGGCGGTACCGAAGCACAGGACTGGACGCAGACGCTCGAGCGCATGTATATGCGCTACTGTGAGCGCAAGGGTTTCCGGGTCGAACTGCTCGAAGAGTCTCCCGGTGACGTTGCCGGACTCAAAAGCGCCGCGCTTAAAGTTACCGGCGATTATGCGTTCGGCCATCTGCGCACTGAAACCGGCGTGCACCGGCTCGTGCGCAAATCGCCATTCGACTCGAACAACCGGCGGCACACGTCGTTTGCGAGCGTGTTCGTTTTTCCCGAGATCGACGACACGATTGCAATCGAGATCAACCCCGCTGACCTGCGCATCGACACGTTTCGCGCATCCGGCGCGGGCGGCCAGCACATCAACAAAACGGATTCCGCGATTCGCATTACGCATGCGCCGAGCGGCATCGTGGTGCAGTGCCAGAGCGACCGTTCGCAGCACCGCAACCGCGCCGAAGCGATGGCCATGTTGAAGGCGCGCCTCTACGAACTCGAAATCAGGAAGCGCAACGAAGAAAAGCAGGCGCTTGAAGATACCAAGACCGATATCGGCTGGGGCCATCAGATTCGCTCGTACGTACTCGACCAGTCGCGTATCAAAGATCTGCGCACGAACGTCGAAATCGGCAATACTCAATTGGTGCTCGACGGCAATCTCGACGATTTCATCACGGCCAGCCTTAAGCAGGGCATTTAAGGGACTTCACTCATGAGCGATCAACCCGTCAGCATTAACCCGGACGTTGCGGCAACCCCGGAGGCTGATGAAAACCAAATCATCGCTGAGCGGCGCGCCAAGTTGCAGGCTTTGCGCGCCAAGGGCAACGCCTACCCGAACCAGTTTCAGCGCGAAAATCTGGTCAGCGATCTAATCGAGAAATATGAGGAGCGCGATCGCGACTGGCTCGACATGAATCCGGTCGTCGTCAAAGTGGCGGGCCGCATGATGTTGAAACGCGTAATGGGAAAAGCGAGTTTCGCCCAGCTACAAGATTCGAGCGGCAGCCTTCAGCTCTATATCACCGACAGCTATCCGGGCAAGGAACAACACGCAGACTTCAAGCACTACGACACCGGCGACACGCTCGGGGTTGACGGCGTGCTGTTTAAAACCAAGACCAACGAATTGACCGTGCGCGTAAAGAACCTCGTGATGCTGGCCAAATCGCTGCGGCCGCTGCCCGAAAAATTTCACGGCCTTACCAATCAGGAGCAACGCTACCGGCAGCGCTATGTCGACCTGATGGTGAATGAAGAAACGCGGCTGCGCTTCGTCAAGCGCTCGCGCATCATCCAGGCAATTCGCGATTTTTTTATCGCCAAGCGCTATCTCGAGGTGGAGACGCCGATGATGCATCCAATCCCGGGCGGCGCCACGGCGCGGCCGTTTGCCACGCATCACAATGCACTCGACATGCAGTTGTACTTGCGCATCGCGCCCGAGCTTTATCTCAAACGACTGATCGTCGGCGGCTTCGAAAAGGTATTCGAGATCAATCGCAATTTCCGCAATGAAGGCATGTCGACGCGCCACAATCCCGAATTCACGATGCTCGAATTTTATTGCGCGCACCGCGATTACAAATACCTGATGACGAACATCGAGAAGATGATTCGCGTAGTAGCTTTTAACGCGCTGGGTGTGACCACCATCACCTACCAGGGGCGCGAAATCGATTTGATGAAACCGTATGCACGGATGACAATCATCGAGGCGCTCAAAAAATACCACCCTGATATCACTGATGAAATACTGGCGAGCCGTGAGGCGCTGACCGCCAGACTCAACGAACTTAAAATCGCGATCCGGCCGCACGACGGAATTCATGCTTTGCAACTGACGTTGTTCGAAAACACCGTCGAGTCGCATTTGTTCGAGCCGACCTTTATTTACCATTATCCTGCCGAAGTCTCGCCTCTTGCGCGACGCGACGATGAGCACCCGGAGTTCACCGAGCGCTTCGAGCTCTATGTGGCCGGCCGTGAACTCGCGAACGGATTCTCAGAATTGAACGACCCCGAAGACCAGGCCCAACGTTTTCTCGAGCAGTCCAAGCGAAAGGACGCCGGTGATCAGGAGGCAATGCATTACGACGCCGATTACATCCGTGCGCTTGAATACGGGATGCCGCCGACCGCCGGCGCCGGCATCGGCATCGACCGGCTCGTCATGCTGTATACGGACAGCGCAAGTATTCGCGATGTCATTTTGTTTCCCCAGATGCGTCCGGAATAACCGCGCGCGCGAGCCGTCATGACTACTCCGCTCTGGCAACCTTCGCCGGCAAGCATCGACTCCTGCAACATGACGGCGCTCATGCGTGCTGCCAGGCGCGAATACGGAATCGAACTCGCCGACTATGCGGCGCTTCATGCATGGTCGGTGCGCGAGCCGGAGCAATTCAATTGCCTGCTGTGGAAATTTTGCGGAGTCATCGCCAAACGCCAGGGTGAGATCGTGCTCGAACACGGCGACCGCATGCCCGGCGCGCGCTGGTTTCCGCAAGCGCAACTCAACTTTGCCGAAAATCTATTGCGCCGGCGCGACACCGGGGTAGCCATCGAATTTTGGGGCGAGGACCGCGTTAAAAGCAGCGTCACGCATGCCGGGCTCTACCATGAGGTATCGCGGCTGGCGCAGGCTTTGCGCGCCAGCGGCGTTAAGCCCGGTGATCGAGTCGCGGCTTACATACCGAACATTCCGGGCGCTGTAATTGCGATGCTTGCCGCCACCAGCATCGGTGCCATCTGGTCGTCATGCTCGCCCGATTTTGGCGTGCAAGGCGTGCTCGACCGCTTTGGACAGATCGAACCGCGCATTCTTTTCAGTGCCGACGGCTACCTCTATAACGGCAAGACCATCGACGTGAGACCAAGGCTCGCGGAAATTGTCGCCGCTTTGCCGTCGATCGAAAAAGTCATCGTGATTCCGTATACGCAGCGTTCGCCGGCGATTCACGCAGTGCCGCGTGCAGTAGACGTGCACACGTTTATGGCGCCTTACAAGGCCGGCGAAATCGAGTTTACGCAACTGCCGTTCAATCATCCGCTTTACATCATGTATTCGTCCGGTACTACGGGCGTTCCGAAATGCATTGTCCACGGCGCCGGCGGCACTTTGCTGCAGCATCTCAAAGAACAGTCGATGCACGTCGATCTTAAACGCGATGATCGCCTCTTTTATTTCACGACTTGCGGCTGGATGATGTGGAACTGGCTCGTGTCGGGTCTGGCTACCGGCGCCACCATCGTTCTATACGACGGTTCGCCCTTTCTCGGCGGCGGCACAATATTGTTCGATTTCGCGGATGCAAGCGGCATTACTGTTTTCGGCACGTCGGCAAAATTTATCGACGCGCTCGCGAAGGCCGGCTTGCGCCCTGCGGAAACGCATAAGTTGCAAGACATGCGCGTGCTGCTGTCGACCGGCTCGCCGCTGGTGCCCGAGGGTTTCGACTATGTGTATCAGCACATCAAGCGAGACATCAACCTGGCATCGATGTCGGGCGGCACCGATATCATGGGCACGTTTGTGTCAGGCAATCCGCTGCTGCCGGTTTGGCGCGGCGAAATCCAGTGCGCGACGCTGGGCATGCAGATCGAAGTGTTCGACGACGAAGGCAATGCAGTACGCGGCACGAAAGGCGAACTCGTTTGCACCGCACCGTTTCCCTCGATGCCGGTCGGCTTCTGGAGTGACCCGGACGGCAAAAAATATCACGCCGCCTATTTTGAGAAGTTTCCGAACGTCTGGTGCCACGGCGATTACGTCGAATGGACTGAGCACGATGGCATGATCATCTATGGCCGCTCGGATACAGTTTTAAATCCCGGCGGAGTGCGCATCGGCACGGCGGAAATCTATCGGCAGGTCGAACAGCTTGATGAAATCATCGAAAGCCTGGTGATCGGCCAGGATTGGCCGCCAGCGCAGCCCACTGACGTGCGCATCGTGCTGTTTGTGCGGTTGCGTGAGGGAATCAAACTCGACGATGCGATTATTGAGCGGATCAAGCGGCATATTCGGACCACCACGACGCCGCGCCACATGCCGGCGAAAGTGGTTCAGGTCGACGACATTCCGCGCACCAAGAGCGGCAAGATCGTTGAACTCGCGGTGCGGCACGTGGTGCACAACCGGCCGGTAAAAAATCTGGAAGCGCTCGCCAATCCCGAGGCGCTCGAAATGTTTCGCGATCGTGCCGAACTGCAGAGTTGAATCAATTGGCGCTTATGCGCTAAACAGAATGAAACACTCCGCTAGTTAACGTTCCAGATCTGCCACCACGGCGCACTCTTGCCGCCCTTGCCCGACAAATACTTGCTGTCCGGGAAGTTTGTTTTCATCACGCGCTCGGCGTCGTTGCGCAAATCAGCCATGCCGAGCTTGTCGTAAGCCTGCACTAATATCAGCAGCCCTTCTTCATTGGCCGGCGATTTTGGGTATGTTTTCAGCGCATATTGCACGCGGTTCGCTGCCGCGACGTAAGCGCCCCGCTTCATATAGTACTTCGCGACGTGCACTTCATGCGCAGCTAAAGAGTTGACCAGATAACTCATGCGATCAACTGCGTCCTGCGCGTACTTACTTTCAGGAAAGCGCGCGACGAGATCGCGAAATGCGTCGAATGACTCACGCGACGATTTGGGATCGCGCTCTGTCATGTCCTGCCCGGAAAAAGTGCTCATCGCCTTGCCGAGGATGCCAATATCTTCATTGAAGTTGGCAAGTCCCTTCAGGTAATAAGCATAGTCGACGCTCGGGTGGTTCGGATGCAGTTTAATGAACCGGTCGGCGGCCGCCAGCGCCGAAGTAACGTCTTTGTCCTTGTAATACGCGTATGCGATTTCAAGCTGCGCCTGCTGCGCATAGCGGCCGTACGGGTACCGCGCCTCCAGTTTTTCGTACAGCTTGATCGCTTTTTCGTTGTTGCCTTCGTTCAGATAAGTCTTGGCTTCCGCATACAATTTGTTCGCGGACCAGCCGCGGGTTTCATCGTCGTTCTGCGCCGGCAACAGCCCGCAGCCTGTCAGGCACAGCATCAGAATTAACGCTAAACTTGAACGCATAACCATGATCCTTGCGCGAAAATCGGCAAATTATAACGCATCGTTAACCGTCGACCTTTTGCGTCTGGTAGTGCCGGTCAGTTGTGCCGGACGACGTTTAGACCAAGCGTTGTCGCTTTTGTTGCCGCAATTTTCACGCAGCCGGCTGGCGCAGTGGATCCGCGATTGCCGCGTCGAAGTGGATGGCGCTGCCGCACTCCCTAAAACTAAAGTATGGGGCGGCGAAAAAATTTCGGTCGACCCTGTCGCAGATCCATCGACCGCCAACGCTGCTGCCGAAAACATCGCGCTGAACGTCGTCTATGAAGACGCAGCAGTGCTCGTGATTGTGAAGCCCGCCGGGCTCGTGGTGCATCCAGGCCGCGGCAACTGGAGCGGCACGCTCTTGAACGCGCTGCTCGCGCATGCGCCGCGACTCGAAACCTTGCCGCGTGCCGGTATCGTGCATCGGCTCGACAAGGAAACCAGCGGCTTGCTCGTCGTCGCGAAATCGCTCGAAGCGCAAACCAGCCTGGTACGCCAGCTGCAGGCGCGAACCGTGAAGCGCGAATATCTGGCGCTCGTACACGGGCGGGTTGTGCGCAATGGCAAAGTCGAAGCCCCGATCGGCCGTCATCCGGTGCAGCGCACCCGCATGGCGGTGGCGGCGCGGGGGCGCCCTTCCACTACGCACTACGAAGTGCTAAAACATTTTGCGCACGCGACCTTGTTGCGCTGCCGCCTCGAAACGGGACGCACGCACCAGATACGGGTGCACATGCAGTCGCTCGGCCATCCGCTTGTCGGCGATCCGGTTTATGGAAAAAAACGCAGCGCCGACCCACTGCTCGCCGCCTTCCCGCGCCAGGCATTACACGCCGAACGCCTCGAATTCATTCATCCAGCGCTCCTCGAACCGGTGTCATGGCACGCCGCGCCGCCGGCGGATCTGAAGAGTTTAATAAGCGCACTTGAAGCGCAACTCACCCCGTGATTTCGCGGCACGACTGGATAGTCCCCGACTGGCCGGCTCCGCCGGGCGTCCGCAGCCTCATCACCACGCGCAATGGCGGAGTCTCCACGGGGATGCACGAAAGTCTTAACTTCGGGCTGCGCGCGAACGACGATCCGGTCGCCGTCGCTGCGAACCGCGCTATATTGCGCGCCCACTTGCCGCAAGAGCCGGTATGGCTTAAGCAGGTGCATGGCGCCCGCGTCGTGCGCGCGGATGAAGTGATCGGTGAGCCCGAAGCAGACGCTGCGTATACGCGGCAAACGGGGATAGTCTGCACCGTCATGATCGCCGATTGCCTGCCCATACTTTTATGCGATGCGAATGCAACTGTCGTCGGCGTTGCGCACGCCGGCTGGCGCGGCCTCAGTTCGGACGTGCTCGAAAACACCATTGCGGCCATGAATGTGCCCGCGCATGAATTGCTCGCCTATCTGGGACCGGCGATTGGTGCCGACGCATTTGAGGTCGGCACCGAGGTGCGCGACGCCTTCATTGCATCTGATGCCGCTGCCTGCGATGCGTTCTCGCCTGTTCGCGAGGGCAAGTGGCTGGCGGATTTGTTCCTGCTCGCGCGCCAGCGTCTCGCACGACACGGTATACACCGGATATATGGCGGCGGCTTATGCACGCTGCGCGACGCCGCCCGGTTTTACTCGTATCGGCGCGACAAAACGACCGGCCGCATGGCGGCCACGATCTGGCTTGCGCCCGCCGGATAAACACAGGAAGTCATGACGCCTCGTTTATAATGCGCGCCTTTCATCAGGTCAGGCGCTCCCAGTCTCATCGTCATGTCGGTAATTGCCTGGATCATTTTTACGAGCCTGATTGGCGGGCTATTGAGTGTGGCCGCTGCCGCGGCCTTCGCGCTCAACGCGCGCGCTGCGCACGTGCCGATGCTCATCAGTTACGCGGTCGGCGCGCTGCTGGGCGCGGTCTTTCTCGATATCCTGCCGCACGCGTTCTCGATGTCTGGCGACCCCCAACAGACCGCTGCCACGATTCTGGCCGGCATATTGCTTTTTTTTGTGCTCGAAAAACTGGTGCTCTGGCGGCATTGCCACGAAGAGCAATGCGAAGCACACGAGGCGCAGCCGAGCAAACATGATCGTGGCCGCAGCGGCCTGATGATTATCATAGGCGACACGTTCCATAATTTCGTTGACGGCATATTGATTGCGGCGGCGTTTATGGCGGACGTAAAACTCGGCCTGGTAACGGCGATCGCGATTGTTGCCCACGAGATTCCGCAGGAGGTCGGCGATTTTCTGGTGCTGCTGCATTCCGGCTACAGCAAACGCGCCGCACTGCTGTTCAACGCGCTGTCGAGCCTCGCCATGCTGGTCGGCGGCGTGCTCGCATACTTTGCGCTGCAGAGCATGCAGCAATCGATTCCGACGCTGCTGGCACTCGCTGCGGCAAGCATGCTGTATGTCGCGGTCGCCGACTTGATCCCGGGTCTGCACCGGCGCCCTGAAATTAACGCGTCAATGCAGCAGGTCGGTCTAATCTGCACCGGCATCGCCACGATCTGGGGCATCGGCGCGCTACTCCATTGATGGCGCACCGCGCAACGCTTGACACCCCGTATACCCAATCGCAGAATCGACTCAGTTCCGCCACATGAAACAGACCGGTAACAGCGCCAATTCGCAGCCCGCCCCCGATCAATCTGGCCGCCAGCAGGCTTTGTTCGACGGGCTCTCCAATGCAAGCCGGCAATTCGTGGATAGCATCGTCGATTCCATGTCTGCAACGCAGGGCGCAGAGGCCTCCGAGATGTTGCGCGCGTTGACCGCCGGCGCGAGCAGCGACCAGGCACGGCGCGCCGAACTGCAAGAGCGTTATTATCGGCAACATCTTGAGTTATGGATGAACCTCGCACGTGCCGGAGACGAAGCCGGCGTACCGGCGCCAGTCGCAGTACCAGAGCCGGGCGACCGGCGGTTTCATGCGCCGGAGTGGAAGTCGCTGCCCTACTTCGATTACCTAAAACAGGCATATTTAATCAATTCGCGTTGGCTCACCGACATGGTGGAAGCAACGCATTTGGCCGAGCCGGCAAAAAAGAAGCTGCGGTTCTACGCGCATCAGCTTATCGATGCGGCCGCGCCGGCAAATTTTGCATCGACAAATCCTGAGGTGATCAAGCTTGCCGCCCAGACCAGGGGCGAGAGCCTCGCGCGCGGGCTTGAGCACCTGCGGGAGGACGCGCAAAAAGGCCGCATCACGATGACCGACGAGTCGGCGTTCGAGATCGGCCGCAATATTGCGCTGACGCCGGGCACCGTTATCTTCGAAAACGATTTAATGCAGCTGATTCAATATGCGCCATCAACCGAGAAAGTTTTCGCGCGTCCGCTGGTGATGGTGCCGCCGTGCATTAATAAATACTACATTCTGGATCTGCAGCCGGACAACTCATACGTGCGCTACGTGGTCTCACAAGGCTACACGGTGTTTATGGTGTCGTGGCGCAATGTGCCCGCGAGCATGGGACATCTGACGTGGGACCAATATGTGGAAGACGGCGTAATCAAGGCGCTCGATATTGCACGCGACGTGTGCGGCGTCGCCCAGGTCAACGTGCTCGGATTTTGTGTCGGCGGCACACTCGTCGGTGCGGCGCTTGCAGTGTTGGCCGCGCAAGGCAACCCGGCCGCGGCGAGCGCCACCCTGCTCGCGACGATGCTGGACTTCAGCGACCCCGGCGACTTATCCGTTTACGTGGATGAAGCGTATGTCCGCCAGCGCGAGCGCGACGCCGCTAAAGGCGGCGTGTTGCGTGGCAAAGAACTGGCCATGACTTTTTCCAGTCTGCGGGCCAACGATCTCATCTGGAATTACGTCGTTAATAATTATCTGAAAGGCGCAAACCCGCCGGCCTTCGACCTGCTGTACTGGAACAGCGACAGCACCAATCTGCCCGGCATGATGTTCGCTTATTACATCCGTAACACGTACCTGGAAAACAATCTCCGCCGCCGCGGCAAGCTCACGATGTGCGGCGAGCGCATTGATCTCGAAAGCGTGACCGTCCCGACCTACATTCTGGCGACACGCGAGGATCATATTGTCCCCTGGAAGACGGCCTACCAGAGCACCCGCTTGCTGGGGGGCGATATCAAATTTGTGCTCGCGAGCAGCGGCCACATTGCGGGCGTCGTCAATCCACCGGCCAAAAAAAGGCGCAATCACTGGCTTAACGCCGCGTTGCCCGTCGAGGCGGACGCATGGCTCGAGGATGCAGCCTCCTGCGCGGGAAGTTGGTGGCCTGACTGGATAACCTGGCTTGCCGAACATGCCGGTCAAGCGGGGCCCCCGCCGGAGACGCCGGGGAATGAAAACTATCCACCGCTTGAACCGGCGCCCGGGCGCTATGTGCGCGAGCGTTGCGATTGAAGTAGACGTAACCGGCCGCCAACGCTTCGTGATAGGCTGGTTTTGTGCAATCAGAATTTTATAAATGGAGGAGTAATTTATGACACAGCGTGTAGCGCTCGTCACCGGCGGCATGGGCGGATTGGGCGAGGCCATCTGCATCAAGCTTTCCAAAATGGGATACACCGTCGTGACCACTTATTCGCCGGGCAACAAGAAATCCGGCGAATGGCTCGAGGAGATGAAAAAACAGGGCTACGCATTTCGCGCAGTGCCCGCCGACGTCGGCGACTATGAGGC
The DNA here is from genome assembly GCA_025360445.1 of Betaproteobacteria bacterium. GTDB lineage: Bacteria > Pseudomonadota > Gammaproteobacteria > Burkholderiales > SG8-41 > PALSA-1004. Next base: position 15,085 of record JANYCE010000084.1, on the reverse strand, counting down.
CTGCGCCAAAGCCGCCAGGCAGGTCGAACAGGAAGTAGGCGCGATCGACGTGTTGGTGAACAATGCGGGCATTACGCGCGATATGACATTCAAAAAGATGGGCAAAGTCGACTGGCAGGCCGTCATGAGCACTAATCTCGACAGCGTATTCAACATGACCAAGGCGGTGCTGGACGGCATGGTCGATCGCGGCTGGGGTCGAGTCATCAATGTGTCGTCGGTCAACGGACAAAAAGGCGCGTTCGGACAGACCAATTACTCGGCGGCGAAGGCCGGCATGCATGGGTTTACAAAGGCGCTCGCCCTTGAGGTCGCCAGAAAAGGCGTCACAGTAAATACCATTTCGCCCGGCTACATCGGCACCAAGATGGTCATGGCGATTCCCAAGGAAGTGCTCGATACGAAAATTGTCCCGCAGATTCCGGTCGGACGGCTTGGCAAACCGGAGGAGGTGGCCGGCCTCGTTGCCTACTTGTGCTCGGACGAAGCGGCATTCGTCACCGGCGCCAATATCGCAATTAATGGCGGCCAGCACATGCAGTAACGCAACGGCGTTCGCACCTGCCGCGTTATAATTACGCAATGCGAAATGACTTATTTTCCGACTATGATCGCGCTAGCAATGTGCACCCCGGGGGCAGGACATGAGTGAAGCCGTCAGAATAATCAAGAAATATCCGAATCGCCGGCTGTATGACACGACGACCAGCATTTACATCACGCTGGCGGATGTGAAGAAACTGGTCCTCGAAAACGTTAATTTCAAAGTCGAGGACGCGAAGACCAAAGACGATCTGACGCGCAGCATTCTGCTGCAGATCATTCTCGAAGAAGAGAGCGGCAATGGCGCGCCGATGTTCTCGAGCGATGTGCTCTCCAAGATCATCCGTTTCTACGGCAACGCGATGCAGGGCATGATGAGCAACTATCTCGAAAAAAACGTGCAGACTTTCGTCGAGATTCAGAAAAAACTGCAGGCTCAGTCGAGCGCAATCTACGGCGGCGCGGCGATGCCCAACCCCGACGCCTATAGCGAGTTTCTAAAAATGCAAGGGCCGGCCATACAGGGCCTCATGGGCAGTTATCTCGAGCAGAGCGCCAACTCTTTCCTCGAAATGCAGCAACAAATGAAAAAACAGTCGCGCAATCTGTTCGGCACTTTCCCTTTCCCTAACTTTGCCGCTGCCAATCCCTTTACGCCGCCGTCACGGGAAGGCGCCGCCGATCAATCTGGAAGCGCTCCGACCAAGGATGATGACGGCGATAAAAAAGGCAGCTGAGGCAAATCTGACGATGACGAAAACGGCGCCGGTTAAGCAGCGCAAGCGGCCGCCTGCAGCGCCCAAAATCGGATTCGTTTCTCTTGGCTGCCCCAAAGCGCTCGTTGATTCGGAGCGCATTCTTACGCAATTGCGTGCCGAGGGCTACTTAGTAGCGCCCAGTTATAAGGACGCCGATCTCGTCGTCGTCAACACCTGCGGCTTCATCGATAGCGCGGTGGAAGAATCGCTCGATGCAATCGGCGAGGCACTGGCCGAAAACGGTAAAGTCATCGTGACGGGCTGTCTCGGCGCGCGCGGCAGCGTCGTCAAGGACGCGCATCCGCGCGTGCTCGCCGTTACCGGACCGCACGCGACCGACGAGGTCATGCGCGCAGTTCACGCGCACCTGCCGCAACCGCATGATCCGCATCTCGACTTGATCCCCCCGCACGGGATCAAACTGACGCCGCGTCACTATGCGTATCTGAAGATCGCCGAAGGCTGCAATCATCGCTGCACTTTTTGCATTATCCCGTCGATGCGCGGGGATCTCGTAAGCCGACCGGTCGGCGACGTCATGCAGGAGGCCGAAAACCTCGTTAAGGCCGGCGTCAAAGAGCTGCTCGTGATTTCGCAGGACACCAGTGCCTACGGCGTCGACGTCAAGTATCGCACCGGCTTTTGGGGCGGACGCCCGCTGAAAACCCGCATGACCGAGCTCGCCGCGGCGCTTGGCGAACTCGGCGTGTGGGTGCGGCTGCATTATGTCTATCCGTATCCGCATGTCGATGAGGTGCTGCCGCTGATGCACGCGGAGAAAATTTTGCCTTACCTTGATGTGCCGTTCCAGCACGCGAGTCCGCGCATTCTTAAAGCGATGAAGCGCCCTGCCAACTCCGAGAATAATCTCGCGCGCATCCGGCGCTGGCGGGAAATCTGTCCAGCGCTCACGATTCGCAGCACGTTTATTGTGGGCTTCCCGGGAGAAACCGACGAAGAATTCGAGCAGCTTCTTGAGTTTATCGAGGACGCGCAACTCGATCGCGTCGGCTGCTTTACGTATTCGCCGGTCGAAGGCGCGACTGCCAATGCCCTCGCTAATCACGTACCGGAAGCGCTCAAGGAAGAACGCAAAGCGCGTTTCATGGCAGCGCAGGCGATTGTCAGCACCGCGCGACTGGAGCGCAAAGTGGGCAAGACACTGCGCGTCTTGATTGACCACGCCGACGACAAGACTGTCATCGCGCGCAGCAGCGCCGACGCGCCTGAAATCGATGGCGTCGTGTACTTGGAACCCGCGCCCGGACTTAACGTCGGCGAGTTCGCGAGCGTCCGCGTAACGCGCTCCAACGAACACGATCTTTGGGGTGAAGTGGTCTGATTCGCCCCCTGGCGACCACGTCAGGCGCATAGCAGTAACAGTCACGCACAGGGAGCCGTCATGTGGAAAAGCCTTATGAGCTGGGCCCGCCAACTCAAAGCTGAAACCCTGACTTTATGGTTTTGCTGTAAACACCCTGCAACGCCGCTGGCCGCAAAAATTATGGCGTCGCTCGTCGTCGCTTATGCGCTGTCGCCGATCGACCTCATACCGGATTTCATTCCGGTGATCGGCTATCTCGACGATGTAATTCTGATCCCGATCGGCATCTATTTCACGTTGAAGCTGGTCCCCCAGCCGATTATCGACGAGTGCCGCGGCCAAGCTCGCGTCTGGCTCGATGCGCGCCAGGCAAAACCGCGTAATTACATGGCGGCTGGCGTAATCGTCATCGTATGGCTGTGCCTGCTGTGGTGGGCGTGGCGCTGGTACAGCGAAAGCTGAACGCATCAGCGAGAAGGAGCGGGGTTTATTCGCGCTCGAAAAACGCGATGACTTCTGCTACTTCTCGCGTGCCTTTCATTGAAGGCAGGCTGCGCAGAATCCGCCGCCCATAGCCTTTGCTGAATAGCCGCGGATCGCAAATCATCAGCACGCCACGGTCGGTTTCGTCGCGAATCAGCCGCCCTGCCCCCTGTTTCAGGGTAATCACCGCCTGCGGCAACTGAAATTCGACGAATGCGTTGCGGCCGTCGCGGTTAATGCGCTCGATGCGCGCGGCGAGCAAGGGGTCGTCGGGCGACGCAAACGGCAGCTTGTCGATAACGACGAGTGACAGCGCTTCGCCCCGCACGTCCACGCCCTCCCAAAACGACTGGCTGCCGACGAGCACAGCGTTGCCGATGCGCCGGAATCGCTCGAGCAACTCGGTGCGCGAACCCTCGCCCTGCATCATGAGCGGGTAGTCGAGTCCCCGCTGCGCGAACGCGTCCTTCAAAAGTTCATAGCCTTCGCGCATCGCGCGCAAACTGGTGAACAACATGAAAGCGCGGCCACCGCTCGCTTCGAGCGCGGGCAATGCGGCGGCAGTTACGGCCTTTGTGTAGTCCGGAGTATTCGGTTCGGGCATACCTTTGGGCACATAAAGCAGCGCGTTCGTCGAATAATCGAATGGGCTTTCCCACGAATGGGTGATGGCGTCGGCGAGTCCCATCTGCGCGCGATAATGACTGAAGTCGCCGCCGACCGACAAAGTCGCCGAGGTAAAAATCCACGACCGTGCGTGATGGTCTATCTGAGCCCGGAAAACTTCTGCAATCGATAGCGGTGTTGCATTCAGATGCAATGCGTGATTAAAGATTTCGAGCCAGCGCACGACGTCGGGATCATTATGGTCGCGCCAGCGTCGCACGCCGGCCGCTAGCGTTTGCCCGCGCTCCCAGCATTTCTCGAGGCCTTCGCTGCGGCCAGCCTGCGTTTCAAGCGTTGCGACGAGGGTATCAAGGCTGGCGCAAACCGTTGCGAGCGCCGGCTCGAACTCGCGGTTGCGCACGAGGGCCTGAAACGGGAATCGCCCGGTCTCCTCCCGAAATGCGAGCCGCAAATCGCGCGCGGCCTTGTCGAGCGCGAGCGCCGCCTCGGGCAGGGCTGCGAAATCTTTGGCGGATGCCACCGCCTCGATGCGGGTATCGCGCGCGAGTTCGATTAACTGCGAAGTCGAAATCGTCTGCCCGAAAAATAGACTCGCGGTTTCGGGCAACTGATGCGCCTCGTCGAAAATAATCGTGTTCGCAGCGGGCAGCAGTTCCGACACGCCTTCATCGCGCAACACGACATCAGCGAAGAACAAATGATGGTTGACGACCACCACTTCCGCGGCGAGCGCCTGCTTGCGTGCTTCCATGACGAAACATTTTGCATAGTGCTCGCAATCAGAGCCGAGGCAATTTTCCCGCGTCGAAGTCACATACGACCAGATGGCCGCGTTTTCCGGGACTGCGGGGAGATCGCTCTTGTCGCCAGTTGCGCTGTTTTTCGCAAAGTTGGCGATGATAGGCAGATAGCGCGCATCGTCGCGCGTCGGGAAACGCCCCTCGTGCTGCGCGCGCGCGACATAGTAATGGCAGACGTAATTCGCGCGCCCTTTAAGCAGCGCAACAGTGACAGGCACTTTCAACGCATCGCGCACAACGCGAATGTCGCGATCGAACAACTGGTCCTGCAAGGTTTTGGTGCCGGTCGAAATAATCACCTTGCCGCCGGACAGCAGCGCGGGCACCAGATAGGCAAAGGTTTTGCCGGTACCGGTGCCGGCCTCCGCAACCAGTACCGTATTTTTTTCGATTGCGGCGGCGACCGCGTGTGCCATTTCAAGCTGGCCTTCGCGCACGCGAAAAGACTCGACGGCGAGCGCCAATGCGCCATCGGCAGAAAAAATCTTGGCTAAATCTTGCAAACGGAATCCCGGCCACACGCAGCACACGACATGCTGCGGCGCGATCAAAGCGCGAGAGTATAAACGATGGTCTCTAGCCTCGCTAATCGAAGCACGGGCCTTTTAAGGTCCACGCGACTTGGTTTCATGACTGTCGGTATGCGGTTCATCTACCGCGCGTCTTCTCCGCGATTTTCTGTTTGATCGCAGCGATAGCGGCGAGTCCCGCTCTTTCGCCTTCCAGAATCGCGAGATGCCGGTCTTCAAAGCTGGCGCTGCGTATGCGCGCCATATCCGGGCGGATGACGACATCGGCTTCGGGCAGTTCAAAGCCCGCGATGCTTTGCCCCATGATCGCGAATGTCTGCAACATCACGTCAACGCTGTCTTTCGTTTTGCCAAGGCGCGGATTGCTTGAAATGTAAACCGCAATCACAATGTCTGCGCCCATCGCGCGCGCAGCCCGCACCGGCACCGGACTCACCAGCCCGCCGTCGACGTATTCGCGTCCATTGATGGTCACCGGCTGAAATACGCCGGGCACGCTGCTTGATGCCCGCACCGCCATGCCGGTGTTGCCGGTGCGAAACACCACCAGTTCGCCGCTTTGCAAATCGGTCGCCACCACTGCCAGCGGCTTGTTGAGTTTTTCCATCGTGCGGTTATGCACCGCTTGATTGACGAAGTTTTGCATCGCCTCGCCCTTGATGAAACCGCGGTCCGGCATCGACCAGTCGGCGATGATCGTGTCGTCAAGCTGCAAGGCGACGCGCTGTAAATCGAAGCCGCCGTAGCCGCTCGCGTATAACGCCCCGACCAGACTGCCCGAGCTGGTGCCTATAACCATGTCCGGCGTTATGCCGTGCGACTCAAGCGCTTTAATAACGCCAATGTGCGCGAATCCGCGCGCCGCACCGCCGCCCAGGGCGAGGGCGATTTTCGGAACGACGCGCACTTCCGTTTTTACCGGCAACTCAACGCTCGGGACTGGCTTTGGTGGAGGCGATTGGGTCAAAGGCAGGACCCCGCATCCGCCCAACGAACATAGCAAGATAAGCATCAGGCGACGCACAGATAACCTTTATCGACGCATTGAAGAGGCGCGATTGTAGCGTTTAGCTACGTCCGCATCGCCCCGTATGAGCGCAATACACACCACGCCGTGGAGGGCTTAGTATTACGGATGTTCTTGACAAATGATAATCATTATCATTTAATAACTGACGAAAACGATACTCATTTACTTTTTATTTTTTTTGCTTCCTCCTTTAACAAGGACTTACCGATGATATCCAATCTAACGAATGATGTTTTTAAATCTAAGCGCTTGTCGACGCCAGTGTATTTCGCGTTGTTTCTCATGTCCGTGGCCTTGGGCGTAGCTAAGCCCCATTTGGCGAATGCCCAGGCGAACGTGCTGAACTTGTATTCCGCCCGCCATTATCAGACTGACGATGCGCTTTACGGCAACTTCACGAAGGCCACCGGGATCAAAATTAATTTGATCGAAGGCGGCGAAGACGCCCTGATGGAGCGCATTCGCAACGAAGGCGTGAACAGCCCGGCCGACGTATTCATTACGGTCGATGTCGGCCGTTTATGGCGCGCCGAGCAAATGGGGCTGTTTGCACAGGTCAAATCGAAGACTCTCGAGTCGCGCATCCCCGCCAACTATCGCGATCCGGATGGTGGCTGGTTTGGATTTTCACGGCGTGCCCGCATCATCGTCTACAACAAGGCGACCCTCAAAGCCGGCGACATCGCAAATTATGAAGACCTGGCAGATCCGAAATACAAGGGCCGCTTGTGTACGCGTTCGGGGAGCCATGTTTACAACCTCTCTTTAATGGGTTCGATCATCGGCGCGCTCGGCGAAGAGAAGGCCGAGTCGTGGGCAAAGGGCGTCACAGCCAATCTCGCGCGCGCGCCAAAAGGTGGGGACACCGATCAATTGAAGGCGGTGGCGGCAGGCGAATGCGACATCGCGGTCAGCAACACCTATTACCTCGCGCGGCTGTTGCGCTCCGAAAAGGCCGACGACCGGGAGCTTGCCGACAAACTCGGCGTGGCCTTCCCGAATCAAAGCGGCCGCGGAACTCATGTCAACATCTCCGGCGGCGGCATGCTCAAGCACGCGCCGCATAAGGAAGCCGCAGTCCGGTTTCTTGAGTATTTGACGAGCAATGAAGCGCAGGTCTACTTTGCCGACGGCAATAACGAATGGCCGGTGGTGCCGAATATCGCCACCAACAATCCGGCGTTAAAAGCGATGGGCAACTTCAAAGCCGAAACCCTCGATATCGCAACCATCGGTAAAAACCAGCCGGTTGCGCAGAAAATATTCGATCGCGTCGGTTACAAATAAATCCAGCGGCACTTATTTTGAGCGTTTTATAGTGGATGGTAGGTTGAACGCCCATCCCCGGCCCTCCCAAAGGGCGAGGGTGAGAATGGCACTAATTCGCTGTCGCGAATTAGTTAAACATCAATAACCAGCCGGGGCTTTTTTACGCCGTTCCAGCGGCTCGCGGCCGACGCCGATGCGGGCGATTCGACGTGACAGCACAATGAGCGGCAACAAACTCACTGCGACAATCGCGAGCGCCGAAGTCGACGCTTCGGCGAGCCGCTCATCAGCCGCGAGATTGTAGGCATGCACGGCAAGCGTGTCGAAATTAAACGGCCGCAAGACGAAGGTCGCGGGCAATTCCTTCATCACGTCGACAAACACCAGCAACGCAGCAGTTAACAAGCTGCCACTCATCAGCGGCCCGTGCACTTTAATCAACGTTCCGACAGGACCAACGCCCAGCGACCGCGCGGCTTCATCCATGCTCGGCGTGATTTTGGTGAGACCCGCTTCCACGGTCTGCAGCGCGACCGTGAGAAAGCGCACCAGATAGGCATAGACCAGCGCGGCGATGCTGCCTGTCAGCAGGAGCCCGGTGCTGATATCGAAATTTGCGCGCATCCATGCGTCGATTGCATTATCGAGACGCGCCACGGGTACCAGTATTCCGATCGCGATAACAGCGCCGGGAATCGCGTAGCCCAAGCCCGCTATGCGGTTGGCTGCCTGCACCGCCGGCCCCGGCCGCAGGCGCATCGCATACGCCATGACCAGCGCAAGCACTACCGCAGCAATCGCAGTGACGCCTGCGAGCGTGAAACTATTGAGCGTCAACGTGACAAAGCGGGCGCCGAAATGCGCATCACCGTCAGTCAGCGCCATCCGCAGTAGCAAGCCGGTGGGCAGGAGGAAGCCGAGCACCAACGGTATGCAACAAATGGTTGTCGCACTCCACGCGGCAATACCGCGCAGTTCGAAACGGGCGTTGCGCCGGCGGCCGGCGCCGTCGTTGTACCGCGCGCGGCCGCGGCTCCAGCGTTCGATCACAAGTATCAGCACCACGAAACCGAGCAACAGTGCTGATAGCTGCGCCGCCGCGACTCGATCGCCCATCGAAAGCCACGCACGATAGATACCGGTCGTGAATGTCGGCACTGCGAAATAAGATACTGTGCCGAAATCCGCCAGCGTTTCCATCAGCGCAAGCGTCGTCCCGGCGACAATTGCAGGCCGTGCCAGCGGCAATGCAATGCGAAAGAAACTGCCCCATGCGCCGTAGCCGAGCGTGCGCCCGACTTCGATGATGCCGATCGACTGGCCTAAAAACGCCGCGCGCACCACCAGATATACATAGGGATAAAGCACCAGTCCCAACATGACAATGGCGCCGCCAACCGAACGGATTTCCGGAAACCAATAATCGCGCGCCTGCCATCCCCCCGCGTCCCGTATCCAGGTCTGAACGGGACCGGTGAATTGCAGAAGATCGGTGTATGCGTAGGCCATGATGTAAGCGGGCATCGCCAGCGGCAGTATTAGCGTCCACTCAAAAATGCGCTGACCCGGAAACCGGCACGTCGTCACGAGCCACGCGGTTGAAACGCCGCCGAACACGACCATGACGCTCACACCGGCCAATAACCACAAGGTGTTCGCGATGTATTCAGGCAGAACCGTCGCGGCAAGATGCGCCCACGCGCCCTGCCCCGGCAAAAAAATATTTGCCAGTACGACTAATACAGGTACTGCCAGCAACGTCGCAATTAACGTCGCGAGTATCGGTAGTGCCCCGGCATGCCGCGCATTGGGGCCGCCGCGCACCGAACCGCGCCCGCTCGCGATCGCTGCGTTCACGCCGAATTTTTCAATTTTATTTTTGTCGATCTCGTCATGACGCTGCGCAGTGTAGCAAAGCCGTTCACGAGCGGCAAAGACCTCGCGGCAAGCCGGCCTGACGTGAGCCGCTATAATGCGCGCACATGAATCCCGATAGCTCGTCCAGATCGAGTGCAGCACATAACGTAATTGCGCTCGATGGCGTAACCCACTTTTATGGGACCAACCGTGTGCTGGCCGGCATTTCATTCGCTTTAAAGCGCGGTGAGATCGGCTGCCTGCTCGGGGCCAGCGGGTGCGGAAAAACCACCGTGTTGCGATGTATCGCAGGTTTTGAGGCGGTCGTCGCCGGCGAAATCCGCTTGAACGACAAGTTGGTCAGTGCGCCCGCCTTCAGCGTGCCGACCGAGCAGCGACGCGTTGGCATGGTATTTCAGGATTACGCGTTGTTTCCACATCTCGATGTTGCCGCCAATATTGCGTTCGGCCTGCATGCCCGAAAACCCGCTAACCGCGAGCGACGCGTCGCCGAGTTGCTCGCGACCGTCGGTCTCGCCAATGCAGGTTCGAGATTCCCGCATGAATTATCCGGCGGCCAGCAACAGCGCGTGGCGCTCGCGCGCGCGCTCGCGCCGGAACCGGAACTTCTATTGCTTGACGAGCCTTTTTCGAATCTGGACGTTGATCTGCGCGAACGGCTGAGCCTTGAAGTTCGCGATATTCTGAAACATCAGAACGCCACGGCGATACTCGTGACACACGACCAGCATGAAGCTTTCAACATCGCCGACGTGGTCGGCATCCTCGCCAATGGCACGCTCGAACAATGGGACACGCCCTACAATCTTTATCACGAGCCAGCCACCCGCTTCGTCGCCGACTTTATCGGCCAGGGGACGCTGCTGCCCGGCACGGTCGTTGGCAATCAGCGGGTTGAGCTTGAACTGGGGATATTCGAGGCGACCATTCCGGCCGACTGGCCGTGCGGTGCGCCGGTCGATGTATTGCTGCGGCCTGACGACATTCTGCACGACGACGCGGCCGGTTTGCGCGCCGAGGTATTGCATAAGGCGTTCCGCGGCGCCGAATTTTTGTACACGCTTCAGCTACCCACGGGCGGACGTGTGATGTCGCTGGTGCCGAGTCACCACAACCATGCGATCGGCGAAAAAATCGGCATCCGTCTCGAAATCGATCACCTGGTCGCGTTCCTCCGCTGATACTGCAGCGGTTAAACTCCTATCACAATCAATAGCGCTCGGCAGCGCGCAAACCGCGCAACGCCTGTGCGAGTTCATACACGGCCAGCGCATAGTTGACGCTGCGGTTATAGCGCGTAATCACGTAAAAATTGTTGAACCCCATCCAGTAGCGCGTTCCTGCGTCAGTCTCCGCGGAGAACACCGCGGCTTTCATATCATCCGCAACAAGATAGCTGGGCGAGGCACCCGTGCGCTTAATGGCGCCCACCGTTGTTTGCGGAAGGATACCGCGCTCGATCAACGCTTTGAATTCATCGCTGACCGGCTCCGCGGATTGCTCTATTGCCGCCAACACCGGCTCGCCAGCCAGCCAGCCGTGACTTTTATAATAATTTGCGATACTCCCGATTGCATCGCCGTGGCTCCATAAATCGCGTTTGCCATCGCCATCCAGATCCACCGCGTAGCGGCGGTAACTACTTGGTAAAAACTGTGAAACACCAAGCGCTCCGGCGTAGGAACCCTTAATCTGGAGAGGGTCGGTATTCAATTCCCGCGCGAGTAGCAGGAACTCACCCAGCTCGCTGCGAAACCGCTCGGCGCGCGGCGGATAGTTGAATGCAAGCGTATAAAGCGCATTGAAGACATTCACTTTGCCGACGAGCCGGCCGTAGAACGACTCGATGCCGACTGTTGCGACCAGCAATTCCTCGGGCACACCGGTATCCGCACTGGCCTGCGCGAGCAGCGCGGCATACCGCCGCCAGTACGCAATACCGCCGTTGATGCGTGCCGGGCTGACATGGCTCGTGCGAAAAACATGCCATGGCAACGCGGTCGACGGGCTGGCCATCGCTTTCAATATGCCGGGCTGCACGCGGGCCTGCGCAAACCAGGCTTGCATTTGCCGGCGATCGAATTTGTGTTCAGCGGAAAACTGCTCGATGAAAGCGATGACTTCGGGATCGAGCGTGCCGCCCTGCGCTTGACTAAGGGCCGGGATTAACGACACGCCAAAAGCGCACGCGATCACCGTGCATCGAAAAAACAAATATAAATTAGTAAACCACGTCGCTTGCATGCGTCGATTGTAAACGCACTGACGCTCAAACTGTCAGGCGACGGCGCCCAAAATCCGCGACCGCCGCGCCGCTAAGCTTTTTGCTACCTGCTACCAGAGTAAATCGAAGCTATAGCGCGTTGAGCGAGTCGATAACTTTGCGGTCGAACACGAGTCCCTCGATACGCCGGCGCTCGCGTTCGCGAAAAGCGCGTTCGGAGGGAATCCGGATTTCATCGACGCCGGGCCGGCGCGGTGTCGCCTTGATTGATTCGACAAGGTCGGCCATTTGCTGTGGAAATTCGCCGCCCGGCAGCATCAAATCAGGATTGATGACGAACAGTAGAAAACCATAATCCTGCACCTTGCCATGAGCGAGCGCCGCACCCGCCAGTAGACCAAGCGCCTGTACTGCAAATGACAAACCGGCGCCTTTATGTCCGCCGAATGGCACCCAGCCGCCTTTAAGCGCGGCATTGGCGTCGCGTGTCGGGTTGCCCTCGGCGTCAAACGCAATGCCTTCCGGCAATTCCTGACCGATGTGCGCGAACAATTGTATTTCGCCGACCATGATCGACGCTGTGCCCATGTCGTAAATCACCGGGCCGTTCACCGACGGAAAGCCAAAGCACAGCGGGTTGGTGCCGAACGCGGGCTTGAGGCCGCCGATCGGCAGCACGCGAGGCTTGGCGCTCGCCGCATGGATACCGACCAGCCCCTCCTTGGCGATCATCTCGACAAAGTACGCGTTGCGTCCGCTGTAATAACTGTTGTAAACGCCGACTGACGCAATGCCGCTCGTCTTGGCCTTTTTAATTGCGAGTCGGGTCGCATGATAAACGGACACATAGCCGACGTTGTTGCCGCCATCGATCAACGCCGACAGCGGCGTCTCATGCACGACTTTGATCGGCCGCCTTTCTTTGTGCGTCTTCTCATCGCCGGCAATCGCCAAAATGCGCGGCAGGCTTGCGAAGCGGTAGCCGCACAACGCATTGTCAATTAACTGGTCGGCGATGATCTGCGCGTCTTCCATCGAATAGCCGATACGGCCAAGCGTTACCGTGGCGAGTTCGGATGCCGCGGCCGGCGACATACGCACGGTGTCGGGCGTGTCGGCGTCGAGCAAAGCACCGTGCGTCAATTGCGAACTGGCGGCCTCGGACATGCGGGACTTTCTATGTTGATTGCGGGGCCTGATTATAAACGGCGGTATGCGACGCCGGAATTCAGCGTTCGCGTCATGCGCTGAATAAATCCGGCATGCCCCAAACTCGCGGTTACGCAGGCGCGCGGATGCCGCGAGTTCATTTTTGCCGAAACGGCGCCGCCAGCGGTTCACCGATGAAAATTCCCTGCCCCGGCATTTGCACGCTTTTCCAATACGCCTCAAGCAACGTATCCCCCTGCAGGTAATACGCGATCACAATCGCTGGATGCGGAAATTTCTGCGCGATGTTGCAAGGCTCGACAACAGTGCCATAGCTACCAGTAGCACCGGCCTCCAGCCAGCGTACCGCACTCATTTGCCCGCTGTCGATCGACAACATGCCGCCGGCTGAAGTCAGGTGGTCGGCAATTGCGCCCGGCAGAAAGCGCAGCGTTTCGAGTGCCTCCACGATTCCGCGACCGATAAAATAAAACAACACGTCCTTCGCGTCTTTTAGCGACTCCTGTTGGAGCGTGCGCACTTGCAGTCGCCCCTTTAGCATTTTTTCCACCACCGGATAGTTGGCGGAGCGCACGCCGCGCGCCTGGTCCCAGGTCGACACCAGATAAGCTGTGCCCGCTGGTTTAGTTCCGTCCGCTGCGACGCCACGGTCAATGAGCGCTTTAGCTTGTTCGAAGGACGTGGCCGCCAACGCCATCGTTGGCCGGATACCCAGTTGAGTGAAAGGCAGCCGTGCGGGCGAATTAAAATATGGACTTGGTTGCGTAGACTTGCAGCCTTCGGCGCAGTAGGCCGGCGAAAATCCGAAGGCAAATGCCGATGTGATGGACATGCAGTCGACGCGATAAGGCGCCATCCAGGTCAAGACATACGCTTCAACACCTGGCAGTGTTTTCTCAGTGACCCATGCTCTCAGCGCATTGAACTCCAGCACTGTCATCGTAGTTTTTCCGGGAGGAAAACCGATCCGGATGATGTTCTGAAACAGAATCCTGCGTTGCCCCGCATAATATTCGCCGATCTCGACGCTTAGCGGATCGCGGGTGTTGATGATCACTGCGACTTGCGTGTGATCGAGCGCCGATGCCACTGACGGCGCAAGCGTACCCAAGCCGAGCACAATGCCGACGATGATATTTGTCAGGCTCGATCGAGCGCAGCGCAAGGCCTGCCGCTGACGGCGCTCACCATGAGCAGGCGTGTCGCCACTGCTATCCTCAAAAACGAGACCCTGCATGCTCACGTCCAATCGAGTGATCCATTCACGATAAGTTATCTAACGTTATAAGTTTTACCGCCGCCTCGGGCGGTCCCGTACCCGTGCGCCAACCCGATCGGGCGGTCCACGCAACTTCGCATCAGTGCGGCGGTCGAAACTGCTCGGACGAAGCGCTTGCCGGCAATCCGAGGCTTGATCCTGTAATTTTTACAACTGTCTTGATTGCGCTCAAACAATGCAATGTTTTCTTCCCCTCGCCCCCCTTCGAGCACTTGTGTTCTTTCTGTTTGCAATCGCAACCGCATCAATATTTGCGGCTGGCAATTCCGGCTATTCGGATTATCGGCTCACTATAAAACACGCACCGCCGCTGCAAATCTCGCCCCCTCTGCCAGCGCCGCCAAAATCCGGGTCTCAGATGCCCGCTGGTGGCGACCGCATTGATTCCGCGATGGCGCAGTGGCTCGCCGCCCGGCCCTTTGCAAAACTGATTGACGGCGCGGCACGGGATGCGTCGCTCGAACCCGCGCTTGTACATGCGGTCATCTCGGTTGAATCCGGCTACAACGCTGCCGCACGCTCGCCGAAAGGTGCGATGGGATTGATGCAAGTGATGCCCGCGACGGCGGCCCGTTACGGCGTGCACAACGCGGAGCGCTCGCCGGCGGCCAATCTGCGCGCGGGCACCCGGTATCTTAAAGACCTGATGGCAATGTTTGACCAGCGTCTCGATCTCGTGCTTGCTGCCTACAACGCGGGCGAAGGCGCGGTGTTGCGATACGGCCAGCGCATACCGCCGTATCGCGAAACGCAGCAATATGTGCCGGCCGTTCTCGCGCGTTATCGCGAGTGGCGGGAGCCGCTGCCTGCGATCGCAGAGTCTGATGTTGTTACCGTCGCGTCGCGCCGCGACCGCATTAAATATATGCCGGGCACCTTGCTTGAAATCGATTCGCACCGCGGGTCGGTTTTGCGTTAGTGACGTAACGCTAGCGTTTAATGCGCATCGCCGCGGATGCGCGCCAGCGGCGCCACCGCCGGAGGTTTTTCGCGCACCTTGCTGTCACGATTTGCAAGGTAGTCGCGAAATTGCTCGCCGACTTCCGCGTGACGCAATCCGAACTCGACTGTTGCTTGTAGATAACCCAGTTTCGAGCCGCAGTCGTAGCGTATGCCTTCATAGCGATACGCGAGCACTTGTTGCTCGAGCAGCAGCGCTGCGATGCCATC
>JANYCE010000057.1 GCA_025360445.1 Betaproteobacteria bacterium | reverse complement strand
GTGCATTGTTCATGCGGATAATTTGAGTGCGGTTGTTGCAAGCCGCTGCCCGAGCGCGATGCACAGCGTTTTTTCTTCTTCGCTAATCGGCTGGTCGCTCGCTACGCCGGACACATGGCTCGCGCCATAGGGCGTGCCGCCAGTGCGGGTCGCGAGCAGTTGCGGTTCGGTATACGGCAGGCCCACGATAATCATTCCATGATGCAGCAGTGGCAGCAGCATAGAGATCAACGTGGTTTCCTGACCGCCGTGCAGGCTGCTTGTGGCGGTGAATACTGCGGCCGGTTTTCCGCTCAACGCGCCTTTAAGCCACAACGCGGATGTCGAGTCTAGAAAATATTTGAGCGATGCCGCCATGTTGCCGAAGCGCGTCGGCGAGCCGAGTGCAAGCGCGATGCATTCTTCGAGATCGTGCAGTTCGACGTAGGGGGCACCCGTATCCGGTACGGGCGGCCCGATAGCCTCGCACACCGTCGAGACTGCCGGGACTGTGCGCAGGCGCGCGGCAGCCCCCGGCACCTGCTCGATGCCGCGCGCGACCAGTTGCGCCATCTGGCGCACGGCGCCATAACGGCTGTAATAGAGAACGAGGATTTCTTTCATCGGACCAGGCGCGAGTGTTGACGCTATTATAGAGCCTGCCTCATCGACAGTTGCCCATGGTAATCAAAAGCGCCCCGCTGGCCGATCTCGTGCGACTCATGGGTGGGCGTTTCGTCGAAGACCGCTGTATGCAAGTTGCGAGCAGCCTCACGTTCACGACGCTGCTTGGCATAGTGCCCATCCTTACGGTGGCGCTTACGATGGTGGCTGCATTTCCGGTGTTCGAATCGCTGATTCACCATTTACAGCGATTTCTGCTCACTAACATCGTGCCCGAATCGGTGGCGTCGATTTCGAAGTATGCGGCCCAGTTTTCAGAAAATGCTGCGCAGCTAACTGCGGTCGGCATTGCATTCGTCGCGGTGACCGCGTTGATGTTAATGATCACGATTGACACTGCTTTCAACGACATCTGGCGGACTTCGCGCCCGCGGTATCTTCTGCATCGCATCCTCGTCTATTGGATGGTGCTCACCGTCGGCCCGTTATTCGTTGGTGCAAGTTTGTCCGTGACGTCTTATCTGATCACGCTGTCGCTTGGTCTGATCGACAATCCGCCCGGCGTCGGCCTGCTGCTCCTGCAATTTGCGTCGTTGATACTGACCTCGGTTGCGCTTGCGTTACTGTATTGGATGGTGCCGAATCGCCCGGTCATGAAACGGGACGCCTTGATCGGCGGGCTGGCTGCCGGCATCTGCCTGGAGGCGATGAAACACGGATTCGGTTTCTTTGTCGGGCATTTCACGGCTTACGAGCTCGTCTATGGCGCGTTTGCCGCAGTCCCGGTGCTGCTGCTCTGGATTTATTTGTCATGGGTGATCATTATCAGTGGCGCGCTGCTTGCCGCGCTGATGCCGGAATGGCGCGAACGCGCAGGTCAGGCGCAGCCAGCGCCCGGTAGTGACTTTTTCGATGCCTTGCAGGCGATGAAAGTGTTGTGGCGCGCGCATCATACCGGCTCGGTCGTGTCGATTTCCGCCCTGCATCCGGCAGTTAAGGTCACAGTCGGGCATCTGGAAAAAATCCTGGGAACCTTGGCGGGCGCCGGATGGGTGGCCCGTTCTGGACCTGATGGTTGGGTGTTGTTGCGCGATGCTTGCACGATCAAGGTGGAGGGCATCTATCGCCTGTTTGTGTTTAACGGCGCCGCTCATAGGCCGGCGCGGCAGGGGAGCGCCGAACTCGACGCGCGAATCTACGAGCTAGCGACCGGCATGGACGGACACTTGCAGATGTCGCTTGAGGAGTTGTTTACGCAGACCGAGTGAGCGATGTAATCTCACCCGCATACTCAGATCACCGTGCAGTGATGGCGCCGGCCGCGGTTATGCCGCCGGCCGGCAGCGGATACTTCCAGTTTGAGATCCAGGCGCGCACGACGGCGTTCGGATATTCAGCCTTGCCGAGGCTGCCGTTATAGCGACCCAGCGCGCGGAAATAATCGCCGCGCTCGGTGTCCAGATAACGGCGCAATATCCAGCAGCCATAGCGCAAATTCGTGCGCAGGTTAAATAAATTATCGCTGGTGTTATCGGCGACTTTGAGCCAGAACGGCATGACCTGCATATAGCCGCGGGCGCCTGCGGTCGAGATCGCATGCTTGCGGAAGTTGCTTTCAACCTGGATCAGACCTAGCACGAGCTGGGGGTCGAGCCCGGCCCGCTTCGCCTCATAATGCACCGTGACCAGCAGTTCTTCACGGATGTGCCGGTCAGGAATGCGGCGCTCAAGTTTTTTCGACATCGCATCGAGCCAAGCCCTCGCTTCATCCACAGTCTCGAACGCCAGGAAGGGTACCGCTTTGTCGCTAACCTCTTTATGCAGGCCGGCGCGCACGCTCGCTGTTAGATCCTCGTATTTCTGGGCGCCGGCCCAGGCGGGCCCTGATATCGTCGCCCAGCAGGCGGCGACGATCAGCCAGCGCATAGCCGCGATTTTATTTCGGCAACCGCGTCGGGCAACGCCAAAGGCTGCGCCGTTTTGTCACGTCGTCCCTGATATTCAATTTGACCCTGCTTGAGGCCACGCTCGCCGACGACGATCCGATGCGGTATGCCGCTTAATTCCATGTCCGCGAACATGACGCCGGGACGTTCATCGCGGTCGTCGAACAGAACTTCGATGCCGCAGTCTGTAAGCTCTGTATAAAGTTTTTCCGCCGCTTCGCGCACGGCCACACTCTTGCCCATGCCAATCGCGACAATAGCGAGTGAAAACGGCGCGATCGAAGGCGGCCAGATGATGCCGCGCTCGTCGTGGTTCTGCTCAATCGCAGCCGCGACGATCCGGGTGATGCCGATGCCATAGCAGCCCATTTCCATCGGTTGCTGTTTGCCGGTCTCATCGAGATAGTTACATTTCAACGTCGACGAATACTTGGTGCGCAACTGGAAAATGTGGCCGACCTCGATCCCGCGGCAGAACTCGAGCGTTCCCTTACCGTCGGCACTCGGATCGCCGGCAACCACGTTGCGAATGTCAGCGACGAGCGCGGGCGCCGGCAGGTCGCGTTCCCAATTGACGTTGCAATAGTGTTGACCATCCACGTTGGCCCCGCACGCAAAGTTGCTCGCAGTCGCCGCAGAACGATCAATTATAAGGGTGAGGCCCGCTAAGTTGTTCGCGTTCAGCGGTCCCAGGGAGCCGAAGCCTGCATCGAATACCGTACGCACTTCTTCTTCGGTTGCCGGTTGAAGCGGTGATTGCAGCGCGGAGAGTTTGGCTGCCTTGATCTCATTGAGCATGTGATCGCCGCGCAGTATTAATGCGACCAGTCCCTCCTTACCACGGTAGACCAACGTCTTGACGGTTTGTTGCGGCGGGATTCCGAGCAGCCGGCATAAATCGTCGATTGTGCGCACGCCCGGCGTCGCGACCATCGTCATCGGCGCACCCGGTGCGCCGCGCGCGACAGGTACCGCGACCGCTTCAGCAAGTTCGATATTCGCGGCATAGTCGGAGGTCGCGCAAAACGCAATGGCATCTTCGCCGGAATCGGCGAGCACGTGAAATTCATGGGAGCCGGTGCCGCCGATCGAGCCGGTATCAGCGGCGACCGCGCGAAATTTGAGTCCGAGGCGCGTAAAAATCCGCGTGTACGTTTCGTACATATTTAGATATTCGCGCTCGAGGTCCGCATAACCGGCATGAAACGAATAGCCGTCTTTCATCAAGAATTCGCGGCCGCGCATGACGCCGAAGCGTGGCCTTCTTTCGTCCCGAAACTTGGTCTGTATCTGATAGAAGTGCACCGGCAACTGGCGGTAGCTATTGATCTCATGGCGCGCGATGTCAGTAATCACTTCCTCCGACGTCGGCTGGATGACAAAGTCGCGATCGTGCCGGTCTTTCAGGCGCAGCAACTCCGGGCCATAGGCCTGCCAGCGGCCGGACTCCTGCCAAAGTTCGGCGGGCTGCACGACAGGCATCATGAGTTCGATTGCTCCGGCACGGTTCATTTCGTCTCGCACAATCGCTTCGACTTTGCGCACCACGCGCAGACCCATCGGCAGCATGGTGTAAATGCCGCTGCCAAGGCGCCGGATCAATCCCGCGCGCAACATCAGGCGGTGACTCACCAGCTCGGCTTCCGACGGAGCTTCCTTCAACGTCGACAGAAAGAATTTTGATACGCGCATGACTACCCGAAAGCGTTGAAAGACCTTATTCTACCGAACCCACCCGAAAACCTCCCATATGAAGTTCCTGCAAAGCTGGCGCGTGCGCAAACCGGCAGACGATAACGAGTCGGTCTACATCAGCGAAAAATTCGGCGTACGCACGCTGCATATCGGCAGCGACACTGTGCAAAGTTCGATGCGCATCGCGCGCCCAAACGATCTCGAGGTTGCGTATACCCGCAGCATGATGGCGTTCTTGCTCTTCAACCCGGAGCCTGCATCAGTCCTGATGGTGGGGTTGGGTGGCGGCTCGCTGACCAAATTTATTTACCGCCGGCTCCCGCCAGCTCGCATCACGGCCATTGAGGTGAATCCGCGTGTAGTGGAGATAGCTCGCCAATATTTTTTTGTGCCGCCTGACGACGAACGCCTTGAGGTCATCGTGACGGATGGTGCGGCTTATCTGCACGACCACAAACTCAGCGCCGGAGTGGTCGTCATCGACGGCTACGATGCGGAGTCGCAAGTCGAGGCGCTGTGCACTCCGGTGTTTTACCGCGACTGCGCGCGTGCGCTTTCGCAGGCCGGCATTTTGGTCGTCAACCTTTGGGGCGGCGATCGGAATTTCACCACGTGCGTCACTCGGATTTCTGAGGCGTTCAATGGCCTGGTCGCCTGCCTCCCCGCAGGCAAGCCCGGCAACATCGCCGCTTTCGCTTTCAAGCGCAGTCCCGGCCAACCGACGTGGGCAGAATTACGGTCGCGCGCAGCCAAGCTTGAAGCGCTTTATGGGCTTGAATTTTTGCGCTTCGTGGACGAATTTGCGCTGATGAATCCGCACGATGAAGAGCGCTTGTTGCTTTAGCCGGCAGCTTTCATTTCGGGCAGGTTTGTGGAAAAATCCATACAGTTAGAGCATACACAGGGTGACTCACATGATCGATCGTGACGGATATCGCCCCAACGTAGGAATTATCATATGCAATTGGAAAAACGAGGTTTTTTGGGGCAAGCGCGTTAGAGAACATTCATGGCAGTTTCCGCAAGGCGGCATCAAAGCTGGGGAAACCCCGGAACGCGCCATGTACCGCGAGTTGCATGAGGAAGTCGGGCTGGGCTCCGAGCACGTGCGGATTTTGGGCCGCACGCGCGAGTGGTTGCGCTACGAGGTGCCCGAACAGTGGGTGCGTCGGGAGTGGCGCGGAAATTACAAAGGTCAAAAGCAGATTTGGTATCTGCTTCGGTTAGTCGGTCGCGATTGCGACGTGCACTTGCGTGCGTCGGTAAAGCCCGAGTTCGATGCGTGGCGCTGGAATGAATACTGGGTACCGCTTGAATCGGTGATAGATTTCAAGCGCGACGTCTATCAGCTTGCATTGAACGAACTGGCGAAGTACTTGCACCGCGACCCGCAGGAAAGGCGTCCCAGCGCGGTCACCGCGTCGTAGCGGCCGCGTTTAATTGACACTCTGCAATCATGCTCTTACACTCGGTTCGCAACCTGGATTTCAGTCTAAGCACCTGCTCAGGCGTGAGCAATCTGCAATAAAATCGAAGCGATACCGCAATCAGCATCGGCCCTTGGCGGGCCGGATTGCATTTGAATAACAGGAGAAAGCGATGCAACTCAAAGGCTCGACCACCGAACAGAATCTGAAGGCCGCATTTGCCGGCGAATCGCAGGCCAATCGCCGCTATTTATATTTCGCAATGAAAGCCGACGTTGAAGGCCAGAATGACGTTGCCGCTGTATTTCGCTCGACTGCCGAAGGGGAAACCGGTCACGCGCATGGTCATCTCGAGTATCTCGAAACAGTTGGCGATCCCGCGACCGGCTTACCGATTGGCAAGTCTCGCGACAATTTGAAAGCGGCTATCGCCGGTGAGACGCACGAATACACCGATATGTATCCGGGGATGGCCAAGTCCGCGCGTCAGGAAGGCTTTGAAGAAATCGCCGACTGGTTCGAAACGCTGGCAAAGGCCGAACGCTCGCACGCTAACCGATTTCAAAAGTCGCTCGACGCACTGACCGACTAATTTCCTGGCGGTGGCGACAAGGCGGAAGACTGCAAAGTCTTTCGCCTTTTTCTTTTAATTCCACGAAAGCATGACCATGCGCGAAGGCAGCCTCGAAGCGCCGACCCGTCATCCGCTCAATTGGCGGAAGCCCGACTTTTATGAAGAGCCTAAAGTCGTTGCTGAGCTCGAGCGCGTTTTCGATATATGCCATGGCTGCCGGCGCTGCGTGAATCTTTGCACTGCGTTCCCGCACCTGTTCGATCTGATCGACGAGGGCAAGACCGGCGAGATCGACGGCGTCGACAAAAATCGCTTTATGGAAGTCGTCGACCGCTGCTATCTATGCGACACCTGTTACATGACCAAGTGCCCGTACGTGCCACCTCACCCCTGGAATGTCGATTTTCCGCATCTGATGCTGCGGGCCAAAGCGCTCAAATATAAAAAGGGCGGCACGTCGACTCGCGACAGACTCCTGTCGTCGACCGACGCGTTGGGCAAGCTCGCAACTATTCCGGTGGTCGTGCAGTTCGTAAATGCTGTCAACAAAACGCCGCTCGCGCGCGGCGTGATGGAGAAAGTGCTCGGAATTCACAAGGATCGCGTATTGCCGGACTATGCGGCACGAAAATTTCGTGCTCACGCGACTCCGGACGCGTCCTATGCGGTGCGCGATGGAAAGTTGTCGCCGGGCAAGGTCGCAGTGTTCGCGACCTGCTATGTCAACTATAACGAGCCTGGCTTAGGCCACGATCTTTTAAAAATTCTTGCCCACAACGAAATTCCAGCTGTCATTGTCGACAAAGAGGCGTGCTGCGGCATGCCAAAGCTCGAACTGGGCGATCTCGATGCAGTCGAGAAATTGAAAGACATCAATATCCCGCGGCTGGCGCGCCTCGCGCGTGAGGGCTACGCCATTTTGACCGCGATTCCGTCGTGCGTGCTGATGTTTAAACAGGAACTGCCGCTGATGTTTCCGGATGACGAGGACGTAAAAGCCGTGCAAGCGGCGATAGTTGATCCATTCGAGTACCTGATCAGGCGCAATAAGGATGGGCTGCTCAAAACCAGCTTTAAAAATGGCCTCGGAAAAGTCGCCTACCATATCCCTTGCCACTCGCGTGTACAGAACGTTGGCCAGAAAACGCGCGAAATGCTTTCACTGATACCGGCGACGGAAGTCAGCACAATTGAGCGATGCTCGGGGCATGACGGCACCTGGGGAGTCAAAAAAGAATTTTTCGCTCAATCGATGAAAATCGGCCGCCCGGTGTTCAAGCAAGTGGCGGCTATGGATCCCGACTTTATCAGCTCCGATTGCCCCATCGCCGGCCGCCATATTCAGCAGGGCATAGGCGACTCGCGCGCGCGCAAAGAACATCCGCTCGCGTTGCTGTGTATTGCTTACGGCCTGTAACCACCACCAAGGATCGGCGATGCCGCACATCTCACCCGACAGTCTGTTGACACTTGAGGCGTACGCGAAGGCGCGCAAAGATATTCGGGCGCAGGTCATTGGGCACAAGAAAGATCGCACTGTGGCGCTCGGTGAGCATGTGACGCTTATCTTCGAAGACGAGCTCACAATTCGCTATCAAATTCAGGAAATGTTGCGGGTCGAACGCGTTTTTGAGGAGGCGGGCATCCGTGACGAGCTCGCTGCGTACAATCCACTGGTGCCGGACGGCAGCAACTGGAAAGCGACCATGCTGATCGAATATACGGATGTCGTTGAACGCCAGGCTAAGCTCGCACTATTGCGCGGGATCGAAGACCGCGTGTGGGCGGGTGTTACGGGAAATGACCGTGTATATGCGATCGCCGATGAAGATATGGAGCGCGCCAACGCCGAGAAAACGTCGGCCGTACATTTTTTACGTTTTGAATTGACGGCGCCGATGGTGGCCGCCCTAAAGGCAGGCGCGGAAATCGCGCTGGGCGTAGAGCACCCTGCGTATACCGCCACGGCCGAGCGCCTGCCAACGGCGACAAAATCGTCGCTGCTTAAGGATCTGCGGGACTGAGATGGTGTTCACCAGCTTGCCGAAACTTCTTCTCGCGTGTGCGCTGATGCTGCCGCTGCGGGCATCAGCCCAGGTGCTGAAATTATTTGGCGGTGATGAAGATCCCGACAAAAAAGAGTTCGTCGAACTCGAAGTTAAACTGCCGCCGCTGCCCAAGCCCGAAAACCTGCTGCCTTTCGAGGCCAGTGCCGCGACCAGCAATCAGTTTTTTATCGATGCAAATTCAATTCTGATCGGCGATGACGGGATTGTGCGTTATACACTCGTGGTTAAAAGCGCGAGCGGCGCCGAGAATATTTCTTACGAGGGCATTCGCTGCGAGACTCTAGAACAAAAATTTTACGCATTCGGCCGTCGCGACGGCGCGTGGTCGAACGTGCGCGCGCCGGTTTGGCGCCCAATTCAATACAAAGATATGAATCGCCAGTATGGCGTGCTTTATTCTAATTATTTTTGCCCTGACGGCAGTCCTGTTGCATCGCCAAAAGAAGCGGTCAATCGCTTTAGGTATGGAGTGCCGACCGGCCAGCCCCCGCGTAGCGGCAATCGAAAGTAGCCGCGCCAATCGGAAAGCCAGCGAACACCGTGGGTGTTTACATCAATACCAAATTGTCGCGGTGTATTAATTCCGGTTCGTCGACATATCCCAGCTTGGCTTCGATTTCGTTTGAAGGTGTCTTTAAGATTCGGCGCGCCTCAGTCGAACTGTAGTTAACCAGCCCGCGCGCAATCTCCGCGCCATCCGGACCGCAGCACCCGACGACTTCACCACGTTCGAATTCGCCGGCTACTTCGTATACGCCTATGGGCAGCAGACTTTTGCGTTGATCGCGTAATGCGTTGACGGCGCCTGCGTCAAGGATCAGTTTGCCGCGCATCTGCAGGTGATCGGCAAGCCACTGCTTGCGCGCGGCCAGCGTTTGAGTTGGCGCCCTCAATAGAGTGCCGATGCGCTCACCTTGCGCCAGTCGCATCAGGACCTGGTCTTCACGACCTGACGCGATGATGGTATGCGCGCCGCTGCGCGCCGCGCGCTTGGCCGCCAGTACTTTTGTCAGCATTCCGCCAAGCCCGATGGCGCTGCCGGCGCCGCCGGCGATTTTTTCGAGTGCAGGATCGCCCGCATTGGCCTCACCTACGAGCGTCGCGTTCGCATCCTTGCGCGGATCCGCTGAAAAAAGACCGGCCTGATCCGTCAGTATCACAAGCACATCCGCTTCAATGAGGTTGGTGACCAATGCGCCGAGCGTGTCATTGTCGCCGACGCGAATTTCGTCGGTCGCCACGGTATCGTTTTCATTGATGATTGGTATTACGCCGAGATTGAGCAGCGTGCGCAGAGTGGAACGCGCATTCAGATACCGTTTGCGGTCCGCCATATCCTCGTGCGTCAGCAGGATTTGCGAGGTAATGAGCCCATGCTTGCGAAAATGCGATTCGTAGGCTTCGATCAATCCCATTTGGCCGACGGCCGCGGCCGCTTGAAGTTCATGCACGGCAACCGGGCGCTGCTTCCACCCCAGTCGCTGCATACCTTCGGCAATCGCACCGCTCGATACGAGCAGAACCTCGCGGCCGAGCTTGCGCAATTCCGCAATTTGCCCGACCCAACGCGCGAGCGCTGCATGGTCAAGTCCCTGCCCCTGGTTTGTTACCAGGCTGCTGCCCACTTTAATTACAAGGCGTTTGGCTTTGACGAATTCCGAGCTCATGATATTTATAACGTCGATCGACCGCGGCGACTTAAAAATTCGCATTCATCGAGTGTGAGCCGGGTTCCGTGTCCTCGCTGGGAACAATCGTGGCGTCCCGCGTCGCATCGAGATGTTGCATGATGGCAAACGTAAGTTCCTTGCAACCATCGCCACTTAAGGCGGAAATGACAAAGCTCCTGCCATTCCAATTAAAATCGGCAAGAAACTGCGCAACGCGCTCGGCTTGCGCATCCGGCGCCATTAAGTCTGCCTTATTCAATATCACCCAGCGCGGCTTTTCATAAAGCGTTTCGTCGTACTTCTTAAGTTCATTGACGATGGCGCGTGCCTCGGTGACAGGATTAGTGCTCTCATCGAACGGGGCGATATCGATGATATGCAGCAGCAGTCGGGTGCGCGCGAGATGTCGCAGAAACTGATGACCGAGACCGGCGCCTTCAGCTGCGCCTTCGATCAGGCCGGGAATGTCGGCAATGACAAAGCTTCGATTGTTATCAACGCGCACGACGCCCAGGTTCGGATGCAAAGTCGTGAATGGATAATCCGCAACTTTCGGACGGGCCGCCGACACCGCACGGATAAAGGTCGACTTGCCCGCGTTGGGCATGCCGAGCAATCCGACATCGGCGAGGACCTTTAACTCGAGTTTCAATTTGCGCGATTCCCCAGGCATGCCGCGCGTGAACTGGCGCGGCGCCCGGTTAGTGCTTGATTTAAAGTTTAAATTTCCGAGGCCCCGGTCGCCGCCTTTAGCGAGCAGCGCTTTCTGCTCGTGCGTCGCCAGGTCCGCGATCGCTTCGCCAGTCTCGAAGTCCGTAATTACCGTCCCGACCGGAACCCTGAGTAACACGTCATCTGCCGATTTCCCATTGCAGTCCGCACCGCGACCCGCCGCGCCGTTTTGAGCGCGATGAATGCGTGCGAAGCGGTAATCAACGAGCGTGTTGATATTGCGATCGGCTACGGCAAAAATGTTGCCGCCGCGCCCACCGTCGCCGCCGTCCGGTCCGCCGCGCGGCACGAATTTCTCGCGTCGGAACGACGCCGAGCCGTCACCGCCTTTGCCGGCATGCAATTCGACCGTGGCTTCGTCAATGAACTTCATCGGCGTGAGGCCGCAACCAGCGCATTATTCGCGCGACTCAAATTTCGTAAAAATTCATTCATGTTCGTTTGCCTTCTTTTCGATGAGTCTGCGAACGACATTTTGCTTGTAGTGCACGTGGCTAAGAAATAAAAAAGCCCTGCGCTCCGGCAGGGCTTTTGACTGCGTGAAAAGCCTGCTTTACGCGGCGGGCAGAATATTCACAGTTCTTTTTCTGGCCGATCCTTTGATCGCGAACTGGACAGTGCCGGGGATCAGCGCAAATAGCGTGTGATCTTTGCCGATTCCGACGTTTACGCCCGGGTGCACCTGCGTGCCGCGCTGGCGGATGATGATGCTGCCGGCAGAAATAAGCTCGCCGCCGTACGCTTTTACGCCAAGGCGCTTCGAGTGCGAGTCGCGGCCGTTGCGTGAACTGCCGCCTGCTTTTTTGTGTGCCATGGTGCTTACTCCTTAGGGTTGCCCCTGATGTGCGGATTTACAAGGGGCTGGGTCGAAAGGAAGAATCCCGCCCCATACCGAGCCCTTGCGCCTGTTTCGTTAGCCAGCGATGCCGACGATTTCGATCTCGGTATAGTTCTGACGGTGTCCCTGTGACTTGCGATAATGCTTGCGGCGGCGCATTTTGAAAATGTGCACTTTGTCGCCGCGGCCGTGTGACACGATTTTTGCGGTTACTGAAGCGCCGGCCACGAGCGGTGTACCCAGCGCGACGTTCTCACCATCGGCGACCATCAGTACCTGGTCGATGATAATTTCGGAACCTACTTCAGCCGCGAGTTGTTCGATTTTTAATTTTGCGCCGGATGCGACACGATATTGTTTACCGCCGGTTGATATGACCGCATACATGATTGGACCCTTTATTGCCGCTGACAAGCCGGATTCTGAAAACCGAGCATTATACCCAAGGACGATTTTTCAGTCAAAGCATAGTAAAATTAGCGACTTGCCAGCAATGCTACCGCACTAAAGCACGGTGCCCTCCCTGCCCGGGTAGCGCGGCGCCACTTCGCAACTGCAGGTAGATGTCCGTTCCCTTTATTCAAGAGCTAATTGCAGCCGACATGCTCGCGGTGGATGCCGTGATTCGCCGCCGGCTTACGTCAGACGTTGCGCTCGTCCGCGAAATTGCCGAATACATTGTCGGTGGCGGCGGCAAGCGTTTGCGACCCGCGCTGGTAATACTGTCGGCCCGCGCCCTGAACTACGAGGGCAGTCAACATCATGAGCTCGCGGCTGTGGTGGAATTCATTCATACCGCAACGCTGCTGCATGACGATGTAGTCGACGCATCAGAATTAAGACGCGGTAATCCGACCGCCAACGCATTATTCGGCAACGCCGCAAGCGTGCTGGTCGGCGATTTTGTCTACTCGCGTGCCTTTCAGATGATGGTCGAAGTCGAGAGCATGCGTGTGATGCAAATACTGGCAAGCGCGACGAACATCATCGCCGAAGGTGAAGTATTGCAGCTGATGAACTGCCACAATGCCGCGATTGATGAACACGACTATCTGCGAGTGATCCGCTATAAGACTGCCAAATTGTTTGAAGCGGCGACTCGCCTGGGCGCGATCTTGGGCGACGCCGAACCCGCGCTCGAAATGGCGATGGCGAACTATGGCATGCACCTTGGAACTGCTTTCCAATTGATTGATGACGTGCTCGATTATTCGGGCGACAACCAGGCGACCGGCAAGAACGTAGGAGACGATCTCGCCGAAGGCAAACCGACTTTGCCGTTAATTTACGCGATCAAGCACGGCAATGCGGCGGACGCGGCTTTGATAAAAAAAGCGATTGAAGCAGGCGGTCTCGGTGAACTCGATCAAGTGCTCGCTGCAATTCTGCGCAGTGGCGCACTTGATTACACGCGGCGTCAGGCTGAAGCAGAAGCGCATGCGGCAAGCATGGCATTAACGATTCTGCCGGATTCAAAATACCGCCGATCTTTGCTACAATTGGCGCACTTCGCAGTCACACGCGACTTTTAACGGGGCACGTATCACGTGCCCCTTGTAGTTGGGGCGAAGTAATTCGGGGTGTAGCTCAGCCTGGTAGAGTACTGCGTTCGGGACGCAGGAGTCGGAGGTTCGAATCCTCTCACCCCGACCAATTCGGTCGATTACGGCCATTCAGGCATATCTCTGTAATGTGGCCTTGCGCTTGCAGCGCGCCCTTCGCGTCTAAAGATTTGGATTGGGCGCAACCGCTTTTTTCCGTTCTCGTCACGGCCTGCCTCGACGGCGCCCGACGTGTGATGCAAACTAGCGCTTTAGCAGGCACGCGCGGCCGAAGGATAGCTTGGGCAAATTGATCTTTTTGGTGTTGGCCGTCGTGATCATATGGGCGGTGCTCCATAGTTACGCCAAAGCCCGCAAGCGCGACGAGGCGCCACGCATGGCTGCCCCGGAGGACATGGTCTGCTGCACGCATTGCGGAGTGCACCTCCCGCGCAGTGAAAGCCATGCCAGCGGCGAGAAATTTTTCTGCAGTGAAGATCATTTGCGGCTTCACCGCTGATCGATGTCGGTCCTCACCTGGGTATTAAGGCCACCAGCGCGCCACTCTGACCGGCGTCTGGAAAATCCCGCCGGCGATCCCTCCGATTCGCATTGGCGCTCGCTGCTCTTATTCAACGCTTACCGTTTCATCGTCGCGTCACTGCTGCTTGCAGTGACGGCCGTATTCGGCCGCCAGCTCAGTTTCGGTTCGATGGAATTTGAACCGTTCGTTTATACCGCTGCAACGTATGTGGTATTCAGCCTGATCTGTTTCCTGGTAATTGCATCGCGCCGGTGGTTTCACCTGCAATTGAGCGTCCAGGTCAGCGCTGATATTGTGTTTATTGCGATATTGACGTTCGCGAGCGGCGGCATTTCAAGCGGCCTGGGATTGCTTTTGTTGTCCGGGCTCGCAGCCGCCGGTCTTATCAGCCGCGGCCGGCTCACTTTGTTCTACGCGGCGCTGGCGAGCATCGCCGTGCTTATCGAGCACACGGTTCAGGTCCTGTCGCACAACGGACAAACGACGCAGTACGTGCAGGCGGGCCTGCTCAGTATCGGGTATTTCACCACCGCCTGGGTGGCACACACGCTGGCCAAGTACCTGGTGGCCACGGAACAACTGGTCGCCCAGGGCGAAATCGACCTCGCGAGCATGGCGGAAGTCAGTCAACTGGTCATCAAGGACATGCAGGATGGCGTGCTGGTGGTGGATGAGCATGGCGTGATCAGGCAACGCAATCAGCGCGCGGAGGAAATGCTGGGTCCGTTGCACGACGAGAAGCGGGAACAAAGCCTGGCAAGTTACGCGCCGGCGCTCGCGCAGCGACTCGCTGAATGGCGCAAAAATCCGATTGTCGGTTTTAATCCCCTAAGCACAGTGGTGCAAAACAATAAGATCAGCGCGCGTTTTGTGCCGGTCGGCCGCAGCCGCAGCGTGGGTGCGGTCATCTTCCTCGAAGACTTAACCCGCGTGCAGGCGCAGGCCCGCCAGTTAAAGCTTGCGGCGTTGGGACGCCTCACAGCCAACATCGCTCATGAAGTGAGAAATCCGCTGTCTGCAATCAGCCACGCCACCGAATTGCTCCAAGAGGAACCGGCCCTCAACGACACAGTATCGAGATTATTGACGATCATTCATGCCAACGCCAAGCGCATCGACCGGATGGTCAATGACGTGCTAAAACTTAACCGCGGCGAACTCGCTCACCGCGAAGTATTCCACGTGGGCGATTATTTGAAGACGTTCGCCGAGCAATTTTGTCAGATAGAAAAAGTGCCGGAATCGCTGATTGTGTTAGAGCTCGCTGCAGAAACCGAAGTCGCTTTCGACCGCAGCCATTTAAACCAAGTCATGTGGAATCTATGCCGCAACGCGCTAAGGCACAGCCGCGGGCGCAACGGCAGCATACGCATTGCGGTTGACTTGATCGGGAACGACGGCATTGTAAAATTGGACGTCGTCGACGATGGACCGGGCGTGCCGCTGGAATTGCGCTCTCAGCTGTTCGAGCCGTTTTTTACCACGGTGAGCACCGGCACCGGCCTTGGACTCTATATCGCGCGTGAAGTGTGCGAGGCGAACGATGCGAAGCTCGAATTTATCGAGACGCCGAAAGGGGCGCAATTTACCGTAATGTGCCGGGGGGTGGTTAAACACAAATGAATAAGAGCCGGGTATTGATCGTCGATGACGAAGCTGATATTCGCGAACTGTTGAGCATGACTCTGCAGCGCATGGGGCTCGATACCGATTGCGCAGCGGGCGAATTCGAAGCGACGCAGTTGATGCAAAAGCATGGCTACGACCTTTGCCTGACCGATATGCGGCTGCCCGACGGCGATGGTCTCAAGTTGCTCGAGCATGTCGGGGAGCATTACGCGCAGACGCCCGTCGCGGTAATCACAGCGCACGGCAGCGCCGAGAACGCAGTCGCTGCGTTAAAAGCGGGCGCTTTCGATTATCTCGCCAAACCGGTGTCTCTCACTCAGCTGCGCGCCCTGGTGCTCTCCGCATTGAAGCTGCCGCGCGCGACTAATCAGTCGCGAAAAAATGGCGATAAAGAAATTTCTGTCAGCGTTTTCCCGGTGTTGCTCGGCAACTCGGCGCTCATGCAGCAAACGCGCCAGATGATCGACAAACTCGCGCGCAGTCAGGCGCCCGTTCATATCAGCGGAGAATCCGGCTGCGGCAAGGAGCTCGCTGCGCGGCTGATGCATTTGAAAGGTCCGCGGCATGATTCGCCCTTCGTGCCGGTGAATTGCGGCGCGATTCCAGAGAATCTTATGGAAAGTGAATTTTTCGGCTACAAAAAGGGCGCTTTCACCGGCGCCGACCAAGATCGTGAAGGCTTTTTCCAAGCCGCCAACGGTGGTACGCTTTTTCTCGATGAGGTCGCTGACCTGCCGATCCAGATGCAGGTCAAATTATTGCGCTCTATTCAGGAAAAAAAAATCCGCAAAGTTGGCTCGACCGGCGAGGAAAACGTCGATGTGCGCATCATCAGCGCAACCCATCGTCATTTGGGTGACGCAGTCAGAGACGGAAAATTCCGCCAGGATCTTTACTATCGGCTCAACGTGATCGAACTTCGCATGCCCGCGCTGCGCGAAATGAGTGATGACATCGCCGTGCTCGCGCAGGAAATACTCGGCAAAAGCGTGAGGGAGGAGGGCAGCGGAAAAGCGCCGGGGCTGTCAAGCGCGGCCGTCACAGCGCTCAGCGAGTATCAGTTCCCCGGCAATGTGCGCGAGCTCGAAAATATTCTCGAGCGCGCAATGGCGCTGTGTTCCGGCGATCAAATCGAAGCTGCCGATCTTCAGCTTATGGCGCCGGCTTCAGGGGAGGCAGCCTTGGTCGATCGCTCGGGCCTGCCGCTACAGGAGCATCTCGACAGCGTTGAGAAAGAAGCCATCCTTAAAGCGCTTGACCAAACTCGTTTCAACCGAACTGCCGCCGCCAGGGTGCTGGGAATAACTTTCCGCGCGCTACGCTATCGCATGGAGCGTCTGGGCATAAATTGAAGAGTGGAAGCAACACGCTAAAGCGCGACGCGTGGGTACGCTCTGCCGCAACACGCTATTGCAGTCGCGAACAACGACCTCGCGCGCCTTGCGCCCAGCCAAATGCCTTTGACCCTCGATAGTTCCGGGGTGGTGGCGGGCATATCCTTTCTGCCGTCACCGAACTGCGATCAGCGGCCGGTTGGTACTGCGATTAATTTGCTGGTCATTCACAACATCAGTCTGCCGCCTGGAGAATTTGGCGGAACCGGCATCGTTGAATTGTTCACAAACCAGCTGGACCCCGCTCAACACCCCTATTACCGCGAGATCGCGCACCTTCAGGTATCTGCGCATTTTCTGGTGCGCCGTGATGGTGAATTGATTCAGTTCGTGCCATGCGGTGCGCGCGCGTGGCACGCCGGCGAGTCGTCCTGGCGCGGACGCGACCGCTGCAACGATTATTCTATTGGTATCGAACTTGAGGGCGCCGACGATCAGGCGTTTAGCGATACGCAATACGCCCGCCTCGCGTGCCTTATCCGGACGCTTCAAATCGCTTACCCGGATATTGCCATAGCCGGTCATTCCGACATCGCGCCGGGGCGAAAAACCGATCCGGGCCCTTGCTTCGATTGGGTGCGTCTGCGGGAATCGCTGCCCGCGTAGCCGAAGGTTTGTCTGCCTGAACCCGGTCTACGTTTGACGGTGTGACACGCATAGGAACCGCGCTCGAAATCCCTCCATAGTGCAGTCCCGCACCGATCGGCGGCCGCACAATCAAATGGCAGTTTAAGCGCCTTTGTTGCACTGCGACGAGCCAAACGTAGAGGTCAGTTTGACGCCGCTTTCCAGCGTTTCCCTGCTTATTTTTTAGACAAATTTTCCCTTCAATAACAATGCAATCGACATGAGTTTAAATGTCAGTCCTACATTTTAAAAAAAAATTCATAATCTATTGCGCTGAATAAACCTAGCCACTAGAATTAGTTTGAATTCGTAGAAACAACACAACATATAGTGGTTTCAGGGGCCGCAAGTAGTCTAGGACTGCGATGCAGAAAAAGCCCAAAGAAATAAATGGTTAAGGAGAGACCCATGCAGTTAGCCACCCCCACGCCGGCAGCCGGTTCCGTCACGACATTTGCCACCAACAACGCAGCCGATCCCATGCAATCCCGCTATGCCGAATACAAGATAATTCGTCGCAACGGCGCCGTAGTCGGGTTCGAGCCGTCCAAAATTTCTATCGCACTGACCAAAGCCTTTATCGCCGTTAACGGCGGCCAGGGCGCCGCATCCGCGCGTGTTCGCGAGATGGTTACCTTGCTGACTGGATTGGTGGTCAGCGCCCTGATGCGCCGTCAACCAAGCGGCGGCACATTTCACATTGAAGATATCCAGGACCAGGTTGAACTCGCTCTAATGCGTTCGGGCGAACATGAAGTTGCCCGCTCTTATGTCCTTTACCGGGAGCAGCGCACGCAGGAGCGGCTAAAGCAGCGCGAAGCGCACGTGCAGGCCGTCGCGGCGCATCCGGTCATAAATGTCATGGATAAAGGCAATCTGCGCCCGCTCGATCTCGAAAGAGTCGCCGGGCTCGTGCAGGAATCCTGCGAAGGTCTGGGGCGCGCAGTCGACCCCGCCTTAATCATGCGGGCGACCCTGAAAGACCTCTACGACGGCGTGCCGGTCGATGAAGTGCGCAAATCGCTGATTTTGTCGGCGCGCGCCATGATCGAGAAAGACCCCGCCTATAGTTATGTAACGGCGCGCTTGCTCCTGCATTCGCTGCGTCTTGAGACCGTTGGCGAAGAACTCACGCAAGCCGATATGAAAATACGCTATGCCGAAGTCTTTCCGCTGCTGATCAAAAAAGGCATCGATGCCGAGTTGCTCGACGAGCGTATCGGCAATTACGACCTGAAGAGCCTCGGCGCGGCGCTCGATTCCAAGCGCGACTTCAAGTTCGGCTATCTTGGCCTGCAAATTCTGTACGACCGTTATTTCCTGCATGTGCAGGGCACGCGCATTGAGCTGCCGCAAACGTTTTTCATGCGTGTCGCGATGGGCCTCGCCTTGAATGAGCCCGAGGCGCAGCGCGAAGCGCGCGCGATCGAGTTTTACAACGTGCTGTCGTCGTTCGACTTCATGAGCTCGACGCCGACGCTGTTCAATTCCGCGACGCGCCGCTCGCAGCTTGCCAGCTGCTATCTGACGACAGTGGCCGACGACCTCGACGGGATCTACGAGGCGATTAAAGAAAACGCGATGCTGCAGAAGTATGCGGGAGGTATTGGCAACGACTGGACGCCGGTGCGCGCTTTGGGGGCCCATATCAAGGGTACCAACGGCAAATCACAGGGCGTGGTGCCGTTCTTGAAAGTCGTTAACGACACGGCCGTCGCAGTCAACCAGGGCGGCAAGCGCAAGGGCGCGGTGTGCTCATACCTCGAAACATGGCACCTCGACATCGAAGAATTTCTCGAACTGCGCAAAAACACCGGTGACGACCGCCGCCGCACGCACGACATGAATACCGCCAACTGGATTCCCGATCTGTTCATGAAGCGCGTGATGGAGAACGGCGACTGGACGCTTTTCTCGCCGTCTGATGTCATCGACCTGCATGACAAGTTCGGCAAGGCGTTTGAAATTGCATATATCGACTACGAAGCAAAAGCCGTAAAAGGCGAATTGAAACTCTTCAAGAAAATCCCGGCGGCGCAGCTGTGGCGCAAGATGTTGACCATGTTGTTCGAGACCGGACATCCATGGATCACGTTTAAAGATCCGTGCAATATTCGCTCGCCACAAAGCCACGTCGGCATCGTGCACAGCTCGAACCTCTGCACCGAGATAACGCTGAACACCAATGAAGATGAGATCGCGGTGTGCAACCTGGGCTCGGTCAACATGCCCGCCCACCTTGACGCGGCGACCGGCAAGCTCGATCTCGACAAGCTAAAACGCACCGTCGGCACCGCCATGCGCATGCTCGACAACGTGATCGATCTTAATTACTACTCGGTCAACAAGGCGCG
>JANYCE010000043.1 GCA_025360445.1 Betaproteobacteria bacterium | reverse complement strand
CTTTATCGCGCGCTCGCCAAAGCAGGCGCGCTGTTTCTCGCGGTGCCGTCGTCTTTTCAGCGCGAAACGGGCGTCGCGCACTGGCATTCACTGTTGCGCGCACGCGCAATCGAAAATCTGAGCTACGTGTTCGCGCCCGCGATGTGCGGCGACCATCCTGGCAACCGCACGACATACGGTCACTCGCTGATTATCGACCCATGGGGGAAAATACTTGCTGAGCTAGGCGATGAGCCAGGGGTAGCGATTGCCGATATCGACGTTGATCAAGTTTTGAAAGTGCGCGGCATGCTGCCATCGATCGAACATGACCGCGCGTTCAGCGCGCCGGTGGCCTAAGAGGCCGCACTTTCATAGCGAGGGCGGCGCGACTGACTCGCTACCGCAGCAAACGAAGTGCCTGGTTTAACAAAAGTTGCAGGCGGGCGCCTGGACTCCGGGTGCACCGCGCTGGCGAGTCATTATTTTTGGTGCTTAGTACGACTTCGGCAATCCCAGCACCTTTTCCGCAATGAAACATAGAATCAAATGCGGACTCACCGGTGCGATTCGCGGAATTAACGCTTCGCGCAAATAACGTTCGACGTGGAATTCTTTCGCATAGCCCATGCCGCCCATGGTCATCACGGCGGTTTCGCAGGCTTTGAAGCCAACTTCGCCCGCGTAGTATTTGGCGGCGTTCGCTTCGGCGCCGCACGCCTCGCCGCGATCGTAAAGTGAGGCCGCTTTATACACGAGCAGATTAGCCGCTTCGAGCTCGATCCAGCGTTGCGCGAGCGGATGCTGAATTGCCTGGTTCTGGCCGATCGGCCGATCGAACACCACGCGCTCGCGCGCATAGTCGGCAGCGCGCTTGAGCGCAATCTGGCCGAGGCCAACCGCTTCGGCGGCAACCAGGATGCGCTCGGGATTCAGCCCGTGCAGTATGTATTCGAAGCCGCGTCCTTCTTCACCGATGCGGTCGGCGACCGGTACCTTAAGCGCGTCGATGAATACCTGGTTAGAGTCGACGGCCTTGCGGCCCATTTTCGGAATCTCGCGCGCCTCGACAAACTCACGATCGAAATCTGTATAGAAGAGGCTTAGTCCGTGCGTGGGTTTGACGGTTTGCTCGAGCGGCGTCGTGCGCGCGAGCAACAGCATTTTGTTGGTGACCTGTGCCGTTGAAATCCAGATCTTCTGGCCGGACACCAGGTAATGGTCGCCGCGCTTTTCGGCCTTCGTCGTCAGGCGGGTCGTATTAAGTCCGGTATTCGGCTCGGTCACGCAAAAGCATGCTTTGTCGGTGCCTGCGATCAAAGGCGGCAGCCAGCGCTGCTTCTGCTCCTCGGTGCCAAACACGACGACCGGATTCAAACCGAAGATGTTCATATGCAGGGCTGACGCGCCCGACATGCCGGCGCCGGAAGCGGCGACCGTCTGCATCATGAGCGCGGCTTCGGTCACGCCGAGACCCGCGCCGCCGTATTGCTCGGGCATCGCGATACCCAGCCAGCCGTCGCGCGCAAACGCCTGATGAAAGTCCGCGGGAAAGCCGCCGTCAGTATCTTTGCGCAGCCAGTATTCGGCATCGAACGCACCACAGATTTTTTCGATTCCCGCGCGTATCGCGAGTTGGTCTTCAGACAATGCGAAATTCATGGCCGCCTCACGCGCTTAACTCATTGATCACGAAATTCGGGTAACGCCCGTCTTCACCATCGCGTCGATCTCGGCATCGGCATAACCGGCTTCGCGCAGAATCTGCGCGCTGTGTTCGCCGAGACGCGGCGCCGGGGCAGGGGCGCCCAGTGGTGTTTCCGACCACCGGCTGGCAGCGCTCATCGAGCGCACCTTGCCTTCGCTCGGATGATCGACAAGCGCAAAAAAACCGGTTTCATTCAAGTGCGGATCGGCCAGCAGGTCTTCGAGCGAGTTCAAAGGCATCACCGGAATATCGGCCGCCGTCAGAACGTCGAGCCATTCTGCGCTGGTGCGGGTTTTGATATGCCCGGCAACAAACGCGTAGCACTCGGCGAAATGCTCGGAGCGATTGGCCTGGGATGAGTAGCGCGCATCGCTGTCGAACATCGCATCGCAGCCGATGATGCGAAAAAAAGCGCGCCACTGTTTGTCGTTGTAAACAAGCAGGCACAGATAACCGTCACGCGTCGCGTAGGGATTGCGATGCTCGGCGAGCAGCCGCGGATAACCCATGGGTCCCAACGGCGGTTCAAAGGTTTTGCCGCCCATATGATCGCTCAACACAAATTCAGTAAGGCATTCGAACATCGTCACTTCGACCGCCTGGCCCCGACCCGTGCGTTCACGCTGAAAGAGCGCTGTGGTCACCGCATTCACCGCGTTGAGCCCCGTGATCCGGTCGGCAACTGTCGACGGCACGAAGCGAGGGCGGTCGGCGCCCGCCTGTTTGACGACCGACGGCAGCGCCACCATGCCCTGAATCAAATCGTCGTAGGCGGGCTTTGCAGCATAACGCCCTTGCTGGTTGAAGCCATAAGCGCCGACATAAATGATTTTCGGATTAACCGCCTTTACGTCTTCATAACCGAGCTTGAGCCGCGCCATCGCCTGCGGCCGCACGTTGTAGATCAGAACATCGGCTGCGGCGCACAGTTTCAGCATCGCGGCATGACCGGCTGGCTGCTTAAGATCGAGCACGATCGAGCGCTTGTTGCGATTGAGATGCAAAAAGATATGCCCCATGCCCGCATGCTTCATCGGCGCCGAGTGACGGATGTTATCGCCTTCGTGCGATTCGACTTTGATCACGTCGGCGCCGAGATCGCCCAATATTTGAGTCGCATAAGGGCCCAGGATGACCGTGGTCAAGTCGATGACGCGAATACCGGCGAGCGGGCCGCTCATGTCAATCGGCCCGTCTGTGCGTTCGCGTCGGTCAACGCGACACCAGTGCCGTGCACGCACGCTGAAGGCGGCCGCATGCTTCCTGCAATTTTTCGGTTGACGTTGAATAGGAGATGCGAATGTAGGGCGACATGCCGTAGGCGGCGCCCTGCAGCACGCCGACTTCGGCGGCATCGAGCAAATACATTACGAAATCCAGATCGTTGGCGATGACCTTGCCTTGCGGCGTCGACTTGCCGATCACGCCTTCGATATTTGCAAACACATAGAAGGCGCCCTCAGGCTTGCGGCAGGTAATGCCGGGCGCCGCATTGAGCATATCGACGACGAGATCGCGGCGCGCGCGAAAGTTTTGCGCACGTCCTGCCAGAAAATCCTGCGGGCCGGTGAGCGCTTCGATAGCCGCCGCCTGGCTGATGGACGACGGGTTGGTCGTGCTTTGCGACTGCATTTTGAAAATTGTTTTGATTAATTCTTGCGGGCCGCCCGCAAAGCCAATGCGAAATCCGGTCATGGCATAAGCCTTTGAAACGCCATTGACCGTCAACGTGCGGTCAAAAAGCGCTGGCGCAACCTGCGCGAGCGACGCGCTTTTGTGCCCATCATAAACAATGTGCTCATACACTTCATCGGTGAGAACCCACACATGCGGGTGACGCATGAGCACCTCGGTCAGCGGTTTCAGATCGGCGGCGGAATAAACGGCGCCCGTCGGATTACACGGGGAATTAAGCATCAGCCATTTCGTTCGCGGCGTAATTGCGCGATCAAGGTC
>JANYCE010000038.1 GCA_025360445.1 Betaproteobacteria bacterium | reverse complement strand
CGGCGGCACTTTTAAAACCCGTTCCAGCGCGCGTAAAGTTTTATCGACTTGCAATGCGCCATTTATCGCAAGGTAGTCGGCGGATACCGGGATCAGCACCCGATCCCATGCTGGGTGTGCTTGCGTTGAACGGAATTTTTGCATGTGATCGGGTGCTGATCCCGGTATCCGCCGACTACCTTGCGATAAATGGCGCATTGCAAGTCGATAAAACTTTACGCGCGCTGGAACGGGTTTTAAAAGTGCCGCCGATGAAGCGGTTTGTGCTCACGCGTTTCGACGGGCGGCGCAAAATGTCATGGGACATCGACCGCAAGCTGCGCGAGCACTTCGGCGTGGAAATGTGCGAAACGCGCATCTCGGAAAACGTGAGCATCGCGGAAAGCCCTGCCGAGTCGCGCGATGTCTTTGCGCATGCGCCGGGGAGCCGCGGCGCCGCTGACTATGCGGCTCTGCTCGACGAATTGACCGCCGTCGGCTTCGTCGATTAAAGTTTTTCGGGCGGCTCGCGCCCGCCTTCTTTGCCAATCAGGTTGATAACGCTTTCCAGATCGACGCTTTCATCCTTTAACGTCGGACGCAGTTCCGCGCAGTCGATGATTTGGCAGCGCTGATAAATCCGGCCGACTTTTAATTCAGCTTCGGCGCGGTCGCGCGCGCCGATCTGCATGTTATCGACCAGCATGCCGCCGCGCGTCTTCAGCTTGACTGCGTATTTGATCATTGGGCCGCACCCCCGCGCTTATCGTCAGGCGATTATTACACGGCCGCGGCGTGGCGCCGCGGCAGATCACGGCTCTGACTTTAAATTTTCTTTGTAGCGCTTGAAATTGGCGACGTAATGGTCGGCGATCTGGTTAATGCGGACGATCTCCGCGGGTGTAAGTTGCCGCACGACCTTGCCGGGCGAGCCGAGCACCATAGAGCCATCGGGAATTGTTTTATTTTCCGCGATCAGCGTGTTTGCACCAATCAGACAATTTTTGCCGATGACGGTGCCATTAAGAATGACGCTCTTGATGCCGATCAGGCTGCCGTCGCCCACCGTGCAGCCATGCAGCATCGCCATATGTCCGATGCTCACGTTCTTACCCAGCGTCAGCGGGTAGCCAGGGTCGGCGTGCAGGATCGAGCCGTCCTGCACTTGCGAATTCTCGCCAATGGTAATCACGTCGTTGTCGGCACGCATGACTACGTTGAACCAGACGCTCGCATTGTTTTCAAGCACGACCGAGCCGATCACCGTTGCGTTCGGCGCGATCCAGTAGTCGCCCTTGGTGACGATCTTGCGTTCAGCGAGCGAATATTTCATGTCGATGGCAGGTCAGGCGCGGTGATGGGACAGGATCGATTATATCGCAGCCGGCGCGGCACTTTGCGCATGCCGGACGCGCCCCAAAAAAAAACGGAGGCCGCAGCCTCCGTTTTTTAAAGCTGAAACAATTACAGCAGCGGCACAATCAGCAGCGCCACGATGTTGATGATTTTGATCAGCGGATTCACGGCAGGGCCAGCGGTGTCCTTGTACGGGTCGCCGACGGTGTCGCCCGTGACGGCTGCTTTATGCGCATCCGAACCTTTGCCGCCATGGTTGCCTTCCTCGATGTACTTCTTGGCGTTGTCCCACGCGCCGCCACCGGTGCACATCGAAATGGCGACGAAAAGGCCGGTAACAATTGTGCCCATCAGCATGCCGCCGACCGCCATGCGCGCGCCATCTGCGCCCATCGCGAAGCCCATCACCAGCGCGAGCACGACCGGTGTTAACACGGGCAGCAGCGACGGAATCATCATCTCCTTGATCGCGGCCACGGTCAGCAGATCCACAGCGCGCGAGTAGTCAGGCTTCGCAGTGCCTTCCATGATGCCTTTGATTTCCTTAAACTGCCGGCGCACTTCGACCACCACCGAACTAGCGGCGCGACCGACCGCTTCCATCGCCATCGAAGCAAACAGAAATGGGATCAGGCCGCCGATGAAAAGGCCAATGATTACGGCCGGCTCGGACAAGCTGAATGCAACGGATTTGTTGGCGGCATCGAGCGCATGCGTGAAGTCCGCAAACAGCACCAGTGCGGCGAGGCCGGCGGACCCGATCGCATAACCCTTGGTCACCGCTTTAGTGGTATTGCCCACTGCATCGAGCGGGTCGGTAATCGCGCGAACCGAATCAGGCATCTTCGCCATTTCCGCAATGCCGCCCGCGTTGTCGGTGATCGGCCCGTAGGCGTCGAGTGCGACGATGATGCCGGCCATCGACAGCATCGAAGTGGCGGCAATTGCTATGCCGTAAAGGCCGGCGAGAGTGAACGAGGCCCAGATCGCGACGCATACGAACAGCACCGGGTACGCGGTCGATTTCATCGACACCGCGATGCCCGCAATGATGTTGGTCGCATGGCCGGTGGTCGAGGCTTGCGCGACATAGCGCACTGGGCCGTATTCCGTGCCTGTGTAATATTCAGTGATCCACACCAATAGCCCCGTGAGCACGAGGCCAACAACAGCGGCCCCGTATAACCGCATGACCGACAATGCCGGATACTGCGCGCCGATGTCGCCCATCATGTATGCGGTGATCGGATAAAACGCGATGAGTGCGAGTACGCCGGCCACAATCAAACCTTTGTAGAGCGCATTCATAATTTTCTGGCCGGGCGTCGCTTTGACGAACATGCAGCCGATGATCGACGCGATGATCGAGAAGCCGCCAAGCACGAGCGGATAAACGACCGCATTAATGGCGTAGTTTGGAAGAATCAACGAACCCAGAATCATCGTTGCGATGATGGTCACCGCGTACGTTTCGAACAGGTCGGCCGCCATGCCGGCGCAGTCGCCGACGTTATCACCGACGTTGTCGGCTATCACTGCTGGATTACGCGGGTCATCTTCCGGAATGCCGGCTTCGACTTTGCCCACGAGATCGGCCCCGACATCGGCGCCCTTGGTGAAAATGCCACCGCCAAGACGGGCAAAGATCGAAATCAGCGAGCCGCCGAAGCCAAACCCGATCATTGGTTTGAGCGCATCGCTCAATGGCATCGACGGGTTCTCCGCATTGCCGGTCAGGTACCAATACAAGCCGGCGACACCGAGCAGGCCCAGGCCGACGACCAGCATGCCGGTAATCGCGCCGCCGCGGAATGCGACTTGAAGCGCTTCATTGAGGCCGGTGCGCGCTGCTTCTGCAGTGCGCACATTGGCGCGAACCGACACATTCATGCCGATGAAGCCTGACAGCCCCGATAGAATCGCGCCGATCGCAAATGCGATTGCGGTCGTCCAGCCAAGCGCTGGAATCAGTCCGACGATGACGAACAGAACGACGCCGACCACCGCTATCGTCGCGTATTGGCGTTTCAAATACGCTTGCGCGCCTTGCTGGATCGCCGCCGCAATCTCACGCATGCGGTCATTGCCGCTCGGCAATGACAGTATCCAGTTACGCGAAATGATGCCGTAGAGCACCGCGCCAACCGCGCATACCAACGAAAAAATCAACCCAGCTTGAACTGCTTGCATGAACGCCTCCGGAGAACGATTACGATTCGATCATTGATGTCCGACCGACATCGGAAAAGCCGCGATTCTACCTGATTCGGCGTTTTGCATCGAGAGACGGGCAGTGCAAAAACGCACTAACCGCCTTGTAAACTCCGCACGCCACTCAGGTGACGCGCACTGGAGCGCGATTTCTCGCGCGCTGGGAGGAAGGTCAGTCGGTCGATTAAACCGCGGGGTGAGGCGCGACCGATTCGATTTCGATGGCGATCGGATTCGCCGATGCAAAAGCTATATTTTGAATTTTGTATCCAGTCGCTTCGGCACCGCGACGTTTTTTAATTTGACGTAATCCGGCATACCGTTCTTGAACGGCGGATAGTCCTCGCCCTCGATGAGCGGCGACAGGTACTGGCGGCATTTGTCCGTGATGTGAAATCCGTCCTTGGTAATAAAATCGCGCGGCATCTTTTTTTCCTTGTTCGCGATGTCTTTGAGGTCCGCCGCCTCGATAGCCCACTTATATGGCTTGTTCGATTTGCGCACGATCACCGGCATCACCGCGTTGCGCCCCTTGAGGGCCAATTCGACCGCTGCCTTGCCAACGGCATAGGCCTGCAGCACGTCTGTTTTGGAAGCAATGTGGCGCGCCGACCGCTGTAGATAATCGGCGACCGCCCAGTGGTACTTGTAGCCGAGCTTATCTTTGACCAGGTTGGCGATTTGCGGCGCGACCCCGCCCAATTGCGCGTGACCGAAGGCGTCCTTGAGGCCGGACTCGGATAAAAATTTACCGTCCGCATTGCGAATGCCCTCCGACACCGCAATTGCGCAATAACCGTGCTGCCTGACCATTGCCTTGACGCGCGGCAGGAATTTATCCGGATTGAAGGTGATCTCGGGAAATAACAGAATTTGCGGCGCATCGCCGCTTTTCTCAGCGGCGAGTCCACATGCGGCGGTGATCCAGCCGGCATTCCGGCCCATCACTTCGAGCACGAAAACCTTGGTCGAGGTGCGTGCCATCGACGCCACGTCATACCCCGCCTCACGGATGCTGGTCGCAACATACTTCGCTACCGAGCCGAAGCCCGGACAACAGTCGGTGACGACCAGATCGTTATCCACTGTTTTTGGGATGCCGACGCAAATCACAGGATAGCCGAGCGCGCCGGAAATCTGCGACACCTTGTACGCGGTATCCGCGGAATCGTTG
This sequence comes from Betaproteobacteria bacterium, assembly GCA_025360445.1. GTDB lineage: Bacteria > Pseudomonadota > Gammaproteobacteria > Burkholderiales > SG8-41 > PALSA-1004. Next base: position 3,967 of record JANYCE010000038.1, on the reverse strand, counting down.
CCGCCGTTGTAAAAGAAGTAGCCGATGTTATGCGCTCTGAATACCTCGATCAGACGTTCATATTGCGCGCGATTTTCTTCAAGCCCTTTCAATTTATAGCGACAGGAGCCGAACGCGCCCGCCGGCGTATGTCTGAGTGCGCGAATTGCAGCCGGAGTTTCCTTGGTAGTGTCGATCAGGTCTTCGGTCAGCGCACCGATGATGCCATCACGACCTGCGTAAACTTTGCCGATTTTATCCTTGTGCTTGCGCGCAGTTTCAATGACGGCGCAGGCGGTCGCATTGATGACGGCCGTGACGCCGCCCGATTGCGCGTAAAAAACGTTCATTTTTGCCATGATAGGGAATGCAGGCTATGCCAGAGGAAGGTGACCAAGATTTTAACACTGGCGCAGTGTGCGCCCGAACGTTGCCGTGGTTGACTCAGCTGCCGCCGTGTTGTTGCTGCCCCAACGCCGCAAACATTTTGTCGCGTATGTGCTCGATCGAGCCGCGGCCGTATAGATTTACGTATTTGGGCGCGCGCGGGTCACGGCTTTCGGCCCACTGGAGGTAATAATTAACGAGGGGCTTGGTTACTTCGTGATAGCTCGCGATGCGCCGCAGCACGGTAGCCTCATTGTCATCCGGACGCTGCACCAGCGGCTCCCCGGTCACGTCGTCCTTGCCGGGCACGCGCGGCGGATTGAAATCTATGTGATAGGTGCGGCCCGACGCCGGATGAACGCGGCGCCCGCTCATGCGGCGCAGAATTTCGCTGTCGCTCACTTCAATTTCAATCACGTAATCGATGTCGACGCCCGAACTGCGCAAGACTTCTGCCTGAGCGACCGTGCGCGGAAATCCATCGACGATAAAGCCGCTCCTGCAATCGGGCTCCGCTATCCGCTTGTTGACCATATCGATCACCAGCTGATCCGGGACGAGATTGCCGCCGTCCATGTATTTTTTCGCCTCCCCGCCGATCGGCGTGGCCGCGTCTATTTCCGTGCGCAACATGGAACCGGTGGATATTTGCGGAATACCGAAGCGCGCAATCAAAAACTGCGCTTGCGTGCCTTTGCCGGCGCCGGGTAATCCGAGCAGGATAATTCGCATCATAATGTTTAATTATTTATGCAATTGCGCGCCTTCTGTGAGCGGCGATTGCAATCCCCGTTATTGATGGCGCGATTATACCGGTTGCCGCAGGCACGCCAAATTTAACGGCGCCCTCAAGTTTCAACGCGCAACATGCTTAAATAAATTTCGTACTCGTTCAAGATCTGCCGGGGTATCTACACCGGCGTGCGGCGCGGCAGGCGCAATCACCACGCAGATTTTGTAGCCATGCCACAGCGCGCGCAATTGCTCTAGTGCTTCGAATTGCTCGAGCGGGGCCGGCGCAAGCTGCGCATAGCTCGCAAGAAATGACGTGCGATATGCGTACAGGCCGATGTGCCGATACGCAGGCAAATCGCGCGGAATGCTTTCGATGCCGCGCCCAAACGCATCGCGTGCATACGGAATCGTCGCGCGGCTGAAATAAAGCGCATAACTATGCTTGTCGAGAACCACTTTCACGATGTTCGGATTAATGAAATCGGCGGCCTCGGCCAGCGGACAACACACCGTTGCAATAGCGGCGTCGGCATGCTTGAAGAGTCGTTCAGCTGCAGCGCGTATCAGGTCTGGCTCGATGAGCGGCTCGTCGCCTTGCACGTTGACGACGATCGCATCCGATGCATAACCGCGTAGCGCCGCGACCTCGGCAATACGATCGGTGCCGGAAACATGATCGAGCCGCGTCATGGTCGCGGTGAAGCCGTGGCGCGCGACCGCATCGACAATGTCCTGATGATCAGTCGCGATTATGACTTCGGCGGCGCCGCTCGCGCGTGCGCGTTCGGCCACGTGGACCACCATCGGTCGGCCGCCGATATCGGCCAGCATTTTTCCCGGCAATCGCGTCGATGCGTGGCGCGCAGGAATAACGACGGAAAAGGGGATCATTTAAAGTGAGGAGCGAGAATTGACGATTGAGATTGAGGGGTGAGGATGGAGGATTTAGCAATGGAGTTGCACCGATTAAGTAATCGCGATTACTCAATCCTCAATCCACACTCTTCAATCCTCGTTCCTGCCTGCCTTCACACTTCCTCTTCCGGCGCCAATTTACGGGCGTCGTCTTCTAGCATGACAGGGATTCCATCCTTGATCGGATAGGCGAGCCGGTCAGCCTTGCAGATCAGTTCCGGCCGCGATTTGAAATAAAGCAGGGGGCCTTTGCAGATTGGGCACACCAGGATATCGAGCAGTTTTGCATCCATTAACGCTTTCCCAACTTGTGCAAAATTAATTCGCCGAGCGCCGGATCCATCGCGGCGTCCACGCGTAACGCCCACCAGCAATCGCTTTCACGCGCCAAACGTTCGCATTTTACTGCATCCTTCTCCGTCATAAGCACGATGGTTTTGGCGTCGAACGCGCAGTCGGCGGGCGAAAATACGTGGTGATCCGGAAAGGCGTGGGCAGTAAACGTAATGCCAAAGTCATGCAGGCGGTTAAAAAATCTCTGCGGGTTGCCGATCGCCGCAACTGCACGCACGTCAGATCCGTTGAAATGGTCTGGCCCGACCTCCTGATGCGGGGCGCGCAATGCGTAAAAAGTTTCGCCATCGAGCCGCATATCGAATACGGGCACGTCGGCGGGCAGCACGCCGGGTGGAAACACGGCGCCGCCGTTGATGATCAGCGCATCGACTTCAGCCAGGCGCCTCATCGGCTCGCGCAATGGACCGGCAGGCAACAGCATGCCGTTGCCGCCGCCGCGCTCGCCATCCAGCACGACCACCTCGATGTCCCGCTCAAGCGCGTAATGCTGAAGGCCATCGTCGCTGATGAGCACATCGCATGTTGCATGCGCAGAGAGCAGCGCCTGCCCGGCGGCGGCTCGGGATTTGCCAACCCACACCGGGCACTTGCAGCGGCGGGCCAGCAAGACAGCTTCATCACCGACAATAGCAGGGTCGGAATCGGGGGTGACGCTCCGCGGTTCGCGCGAGGTGCCGCGGTAGCCGCGCGAAATAACTGCTGGATTAAACCCGTGCTCAAGCAACCAACTCACGAGCCAAATTACGCACGGCGTTTTGCCCGTCCCGCCCACATTGATATTGCCCACCACGACTACGGGCACGCGCAAGCGCACGCTTGCGAGCAGGCCCCTGCGGTAAAGCAAACGGCGAACTGAGGCGATCACTCCAAACACGAGGCTCAGCGGCCACAATACGAGATGCAGCGGGGCCAGGCGGTACCAGTAGGCTTCCAGCCAGCGCATGGGCCGATGATGAATGATGGGCATGGGGGGCAAGTTAAGCGTAAAACAAAGCGCGCATTAACGCGCGCTGTATTTACCCACTACTTATAGCCCGCCATTCATTACTTTTTATTGGCCTGGGTGGTGAACGTGATCCGGCTGAGGCCGGCGATGCGCGCAGCTTCCATGATATTGATCACCGATTGATGGGTTGCCGCAGCATCGGCGTTGATGATGATGACCGGATCAGGCGTGCCGCCGGCGGCGCGCTTCAACTCTTCCGCGAAACTGTCGGCGCTGCGAAACGGCACTGCGGATTTGTTAACGACGTATTTGCCCTGGCCGTCGACCGCCACGTTGATCTGGTTCGGCCGCTCCTCGGGTTTGTTCGCATCCGCGGTCGGCAGGTTGATCTGCAATTCGGCGAAGCGCGAATAGGTCGTGGTGACCATCAGAAAAATCAGGATAACGAGCAAGACATCGATCAACGCGATGAGGTTGATTTCCGGTTCTTCGCGGTGACTGGCGGGGCGAAAATTCATGCGGCTGACGGGGTCGCGTTCAGGACTGGCGATCGCCGTGGATGATCTCCACCAGCTTCACGGCCTGGTTTTCCATTTCGACGATCAGTGAATCGACCTTGCTGCGAAAGTGGCGGTAGAAAATCATGCT
>JANYCE010000033.1 GCA_025360445.1 Betaproteobacteria bacterium | reverse complement strand
GATGCGCTTACCGAAGATCTCGGTACCGAGGTCGCGCTGCGACCAATCGTTGAGAAAACGCGTGCGTAGCTTGATGCGCTGAAACGCCGCCCGGTTTTCCTCAAGCGAAATCCCGTCCTCGGTGCCCTTGTCGACGTATTCAAAGAGGCCTTTAGGCAGGCGGCGCTGCGCAACCTCGCGCAGATCGAAGATGTTGTAACAGCGATCCAGCTTTGTCATCGAATCTTTCCCCGGCTCTTTGTTGTTTGCTATTTGCCCGCTGGTATACGGGATGAACCTAACTGGCTAGTAGTAGATGCCGGGTATCGAGCCACCGTCGATGGAAATGCTCTGCCCCGTAATCGCCGCTGCATGTGGTGACGCGAGGAACAGCACCATAGGCGCAATGTCTTTCGGCTCGACTAAGCGGCCGATGGGGAACTGCTTGATGAAGCTCGCCTCGGCTTGCGCCTCGCTCACGCCGAGTTCTTTCGCCCGCGCAGCGAGACGCTTGGGATAGCGGTCGGTCTTGGTGAAGGGCGGGTGGACGGTGTTCGCTGTAATGCCCTGGTGCGCCACCGTCAAACTGAATTGCTTGACGAAGGCGATGATGGACGAATTACCGAGTGCACTCGGTAAAGCGGTAGCCCCGGCCTGGCGCGCAGCGCCGCCGCCGATGCAAATCACGCGGCCGCGCCCCGACTTGCGCAGGTACGGCAGCGCGGCGCGAACGCAGCGCATGTAAGCGAGCGTCTTGCCCTGTAGCCTTTCCATCAGCCCTTCGTCATCGAGCGTCTCGATGTTGCCGCTGATCGAAGTCGAAGCGTTATTAACCAGCACGTCGAGCCCGCCGAACGCATCGACCGCCGCCTGCACCGCGCCGATACACCCCTCAGCGGTGAAAAGATCCATCGCGACGGCTTTCGCCTTGACGCCCTTCGCCGCAATCTTCGCTTCCGCCTCCGCGAGTGCCACTTTATCGCGCCCGCAGATGGCAACGTTCGCACCTTCTTCCGCGAAGGCCAATGCGATGCCGAGGCCCACCCCGCGGTTGCCGCCAGTGATCAATACTGACTTGCCCTTCAGTTCAAGATTCATTTCCCATGTCCTCTCGTTTTATTGTGAAACCAACGCCAATCAAGCTTGCTGCGAAATCTCCATCGCTCAGCAAATTCTCATTCCGACAGCGCGCGCCTGGCGCTCTTCCCAATGCCTGCGCTCGTCGTCGTAAGCGATGCCGCGAATGCCGCCGCGCACCGTGCCTGGCTCGATGCTGCGATAAAGATCGCGCCAACTTTCTGGCAACCACAGACTGTCGGGCGGTGCGAGCCATAATCGGAACAGCAGCCGTTTCTTCGCGGGCTCGTCGTGATCAACGAATTCCGTGCGCGAATGCAGTGTGACGTGGCTGTTGATGATCTGTACGTCACCGGGTTCCAGCCACGTCGAGTACGCGAGGTCCGGACGCCGCACTACTTCGTCGAAGCGCTCGAGCGCAGCGCGATGCCCAACCGTAAGTTTGGGCGCGCCCGGAATTTCTTGCGCGGAGGTCATGCGGTTCCAGTTCCAGCGCGCGCACAACCTGCCGTCGGCGACATCGAACGCCGGCATCACAACGAACGGGCCTTCGTCGGGCGCCTGCTCGCCCTGGCGGCCGAATGCGAGCGGCTCGTGCAGCCATGGTGCGAGCTGCGGAAACTCTTCGTGCATCACGCGATAGCCCGCGAGCGAACTCGCGACGATCGACATGCCACCTGACACCGCGCGGTTATAGCAGCTCAGGAACACGATGTCGGACGTATCGGTGTGATAGTCGAGCTCGGCATTCGACGAATAGCCGCGACCGGTGCCGGTGCGATAGCTCGCGCCGGCGTCGCGCACGCCGGAGATGTAATGCGTTTCCTTTCCCTGCGGCCGCGCGACGCCGGCGTGAAGCCCGAGCGCCCAGGTCATCAGCTCAAACTCCTGCTCGCTCACGCCTTCCCGCCGCAGCCCGCGCACGAGCGCCATGCCGCGCCCGTGCTTGACCTGCGCCAGCGCGCGCTCGATAACCGGCCACGCGCTGCCAAAATCAAATTCGTCGTGACGATAATCGAACAGCTTTTTGGCCGGTGCGTACACCGCGCGCACGGCACCGAGCAGATCGCGCCGTGCACGGTCATCAAGTTCGAAAATCCAGCCGCGGTCGGCGACGAGTTCGTCGACGCGCCACGCGGCCGGGCTATCTGCAAGATAAGAGGGAAGCATAGGGAATGCCAGGCTCGGAGTATCGCTTAACCGCGCACTGCAATCTCCTGCGTCCGCTTCGCGTTGACCTTTATTACATGCTCCTGATAGGCGGGGCGTGCCGCCAGACGCGCATACCACGAGCGCACATTGGGATGCGCGGGCAGCGCTGCCTTGGGCGTCCAGTTGAACCACCGATCCGTCAGCGATCCGGCCGGAATATCAGCCATGGTGAAGTGCTCGCCACACAGGTACTGGCGGCCGGCAAGATGCTTCTCGAGGATGTCCATCCATTGCACCTGAGCCTTGGCCGCTTTCAAAATCGCGTCATGGCTTCGCTTATCTTCTGGTCCGAAATAATTTTGCAGATAGATGCTGTTAAAGCCCGCGAAATTGAGCGAGCTCCAATCCATCCATTTCTCCGCATCGGCCCGGCCGCGCGGTGTTTCGGGACATAGTTTGCCGAGACTGTGCTTCATGCACAGATAGCGCACCACCGCACCCGACTCCCAAAGTGTCCAGCCGTCATCCTCCTCGAGCGTCGGCAGCCGTCCGTTCGGATTCTTGCGCCGGTACTCGGGGTCGTCATTGCCGCCGAACTCGCCGCCCCAGTCGATGCGCTCGTGCGCAATCCCGAGTTCGCCTATGCACCACATCGCTTTGATAACGTTCGAGCCGTCCGCTCGTCCCCATATTTTCAGCATGCCGTTCTTCACCTTATTTATAAAGTTGTCGCGGAGTATAACCAACGGGTAGCTTGCTTGCATCGATGGGCTGTGTGCTGCGCACGATTCACTTTCTGCCGCTTTGCATATTGTGGGACAGCCGTTACAAGTCGTCCTTGGTACAGGCCGAGACATATCTGATCGCGTGCCAGCGTTACATTGAATTGAATCCAGTGCGGGCGGCTATGGTGGATGATCCCGCGCGTTATCGCTGGACTAGCTATCGAACGAATGCTCTAGCAGCCTGTCGGGCTTAGCCGCCCGGAACTATTAATCAATGCTAATGTCATAATAGTATCCTGTTAACGCTGCTGAGAGTATTGCCATGGTCAATTTCCGTCCGATCGATCGCGCCACGCCGTTTTTGCTGCCGCCC
>JANYCE010000030.1 GCA_025360445.1 Betaproteobacteria bacterium | reverse complement strand
GGGCGGCAGCAAAAACGGCGTGGCGCGATCGATCGGACGGAAATTGACCATGGCAATACTCTCAGCAGCGTTAACAGGATACTATTATGACATTAGCATTGATTAATAGTTCCGGGCGGCTAAGCCCGACAGGCTGCTAGGGTCTGCGACGTAATTTTAAAAACATTAAACCCCGTCTAACCCCACCTGGGTCCGCTCTCCGTTAATAGCAGCACGTTGTAATTAACCGGGAGATGTCATGCAGAGTCAAAACGTGGGGCGCATAGCGTGTTCAATCGTGTGGGCGGTCGGGCTGGGACTGGCGGCGGCGGGGGGCGCGCAAAACCTGGCGCCTGTCACGGTCGAGCGGGTGACGCGCGCGCAACTCGTGATCGCAGCGCCCGGTGATACGCCGGTGCGTCTTCAGCAGGTCGCAGTAAAAACCGCGGTCAACGGCAATCTCGCGGTAACTGAAATCGCGCTGACTTTTCACAATCCGAATCGCCGCGTGCTCGAAGGCGAACTGCAGTTTCCGCTGCTCGCCGGCCAGAACGTGACGAGCTTCGCGCTCGACGTGAACGGGCGCATGCGCGAGGCGGTGCCGGTCGACAAGGCGCGCGGCCAGGCGGTGTTCGAAGACATCACGCGCGGCCAGGTCGATCCGGGCTTGCTGCAGATTACGCAGGGCAACAATTTCAAGCTGCGCATCTACCCGATACCGGCGCAGGGCACGCGGCAGGTGCTGATTCGTTACGCGGAAACGCTGTACAAGCGGTCGGGCCGCCTCGTTTACCGCCTGCCGCTCGAATACGCAGACACGCTCGACAACTTCCGGCTCGATCTCGATATCGCCGGTGCGCGGGGTGTGCCGAAAAAAACACGCGGCAAGCTGGACGAGCTCAATTTCAGGCCTGCGGGCAACGGCTATCACGCACAAGTCGCGCGCGAGCGCTACGCCGGCCGCGGCGTGCTGGAGATCGACATCGCGCCCGCACCCGGCGCACAGGCCTATACGCAAACGTTCGACGCCAAAACGTATTTCTATGCGGACCTGCCGGTGCCGGTGCGCGAAGCCGCGCGTACGCTGCCGGCCACGGTGGGGCTGGTGTGGGACAGCTCAGGCTCGGGCGCCGCGCGTGACCACGTGCGCGAATTTGCGCTGCTGGACAGCTATTTCCGCCGCATGAAGAACGGCGAAGTCAGGCTCACGCGCGTGCGCGACACGGCGGAACCTGGGCAGACATTCAGCGTGGTGAACGGCGACTGGCGCGCGCTGCGCGCGGCGCTCGAAGCGACCGCCTACGACGGTGCGACAAACCTCGGCGCGTTCGTCCCCGACGCCGCGGCGCGCGAGTACCTGTTGTTCAGCGACGGCTTGTCGAACTTCGGCGCGCGTCCTTTCCCCGCGCTCAGGGTGCCGCTGTACAGTGTTTCGGCGTCGCCCAAAAGCGATTCAGCGTTGCTCGCGCATGTGGCCGAGGCAAGCGGCGGTCGCTTCATCGATTTGCTCGCCGACACCGCGCAGGAAGCCGCGCGCAAGCTCTTGTACGCAACCACGCGGGTCACTGCCATCAGCGCCGACGGCGCGCGCGAAATCGTGATGCGCTCGCCGTACCCGCTGCAGGGTCGCGTCGAAATCGCCGGGCAGATGACCGAAGCATCGACCCGCGTACGCGTCACCGTCGCGCATCCGGGCGCGAAGCCGGTCACGCTCGAAGTGCCCGTGCGCGCGGGCGACGCGCCGTTTTCGCTCGTCGCGCCTTTGTGGGCACGCTTCAAAATCGACGCGCTCGAAGCGCAGTACGAGTTGAACCGCGCCGAAATCCGCCGCCTGGGCCGCGCATTCCGCCTGGTCACGCGCGAGACTTCGCTGATCGTGCTCGAGCGCGTCGAAGACTATGCGCGCTATGAAATCGCACCGCCGCCGGAACTCGCCGCCGAATACGCGCGTTTGAACACGGCGGCGCTGCAGCGCCGCGGCGCCGACCGCAGCAATCACCTGGAAAATGTCGTGCGCCGCTTTCAGGACAAGATCACCTGGTGGAACCGCGATTTTCCGCAAGATGACAAACCGGCAAAGCAGCAGGCGCTGAAGCCCGCTGAAAGCTCATCCGGAATTTTGCAGGAAAGACGCGATGCGTTCGCGCGTAATGAAGTCGCGCGGCCTGCGGCACCGGCCGCGCGGCAACGCGAAGCGGTGCGCGATGTCGCAAAGATATTGAGCAGCGTAAGCGAAACCAAGGTTGACGCCGCGGCAGGCGAACGCCCGGCACTGGCAGCGACTATTCAACTCAAAAAATGGGAACCGGCTGCGCCGTACGCGGCGCGCATGCGCGAGGCGGCGGGCGACGCGGTGTATCGAATTTATCTCGATGAACGGCCCGGATATTTGAACAGCACCGCATTTTTTCTCGATGCCGCGGACATCCTGTTCGACAAGCAGCAGCCCGCGCTCGCCGTACGCGTGCTTACCAACCTCGCGGAAATGGATCTCGAAAACCGGCACATCCTGCGCATACTCGGCTACCGCTTGCTGCAGGCGGGCGAGGCCAGGCTCGCGATCCCGGTTTTTCGCAAAGTGCTCGAGCTTTCGCCCGAGGAACCGCAGTCGTACCGCGATTTGGGCCTGGCGCTCGCCGCCGACCGCCAGTTTCAACCGGCGATCGACACGCTATACGAAGTCGTCGCCAAGCCATGGCACGGCCGTTTTCCCGATGTGGAAATTATTACGCTCGCGGAACTCAATGCAGTCATTGCAACGAGCGGCGCGAGGCTCGACACGAGCCGCATCGATCCACGATTGATCAAGAATCTGCCGCTCGACTTGCGCGTTGTCTTAACGTGGGATGCTGACAACACGGACATCGATTTGTGGGTGACCGATCCGAATGGCGACAAAGCGTTTTATGGACACCAACTTACTTATCAAGGCGGGCGCATGTCGCTTGATTTCACCGGTGGCTATGGGCCTGAGGAGTTTTCGCTCAAGCGCGCCAAGCCCGGCAAATACAAAGTCGAAGCGCAGTACTTCGGCGACCGCCGCCAGGCCGTAACCGGGCCGACGACTTTGCAGCTTAAACTTGCGACCCGCTTCGGCACTGTTGAGCAAGCCGAGCAAACAATTACGCTGCGCCTCAAAGGCCGTCAGGAACTCGTGTTCGTCGGCGAATTTGAAGTCAAGTAACCCCCGCACAGGGCGTCCGCCTTGGCCATGCCGGCAAGGCGGACGGTGCCGGGTGCGCATACAATGATGACAATGCAACCCCGCCTGATTTTATGAACATTGCCGATTTGCGCGAGGAATACATGCATGCATCCCTCGATGAGAGCGATGTCGCGCGTGATCCGATTGTGCAATTCAACCGCTGGTTTGACGAAGCGGTCGCGGCCAACATGCCGATGGTCAACTCGATGACGCTCGCCACGGTCTCGGCGGGCGGCCAGCCTTCGGCGCGCATCGTGCTTCTGAAAGGCGCCGATGCGAGCGGCCTCGTGTTCTACACCAACTACTCGTCGCGCAAAGGTGCCGAGCTTGCAGCAAATCCGGCTGCGGCCTTGCTATTTCATTGGGTCGAGCTCGAACGCGAAGTGCGGATCGAAGGCCGCGTTGAAAAAGTATCGGCGCTCGAATCGGACGAGTACTTCGCGAGCCGTCCGCTCGGCAGCCGGCATGCCGCGATTGCGTCGCCCCAGAGCGCGGTGGTAGCTGACCGCGCAGTGCTCGAGGCGCGCTTTGACGCAGCAGCGAAAGACCATGGCACGACGCCCGTGCGGCCTGCGCATTGGGGTGGCTATCGAGTGTTGCCGTCTGCGTTCGAGTTCTGGCAGGGTCGCCCTAACAGACTGCACGATCGCGTGCTCTATACGCGCGACGACGACGGCTGGAAGATCGCGCGGCTCGCGCCTTAAAAATCTGACGGAGGACTGCGTCTCGTCGCGGTTTTCAATGATATTTCGTGTGCTCCAATGCCGTGACGGTGGCTGCAACAAACAAGCGGCTCGGCTAAAAGCCCGGCGGTCGAGGCGCCTGGCTGACGCGCCGCCACTGGTTTGACCCCGCCCGCCAACTGTCCCAGAATCGCCGGAGGGCTCGCAGCAGCGGGTCGATCTTCGAAGGAAAATTATGTCCAGTTGCCCGTTATTTGTGTGCGCTCTGACGCTCGCATCAAATCTGATTGCAGGTAATGCCGGCGCGGCCTATCCCGACCGGCCGATCCGCCTCATCATTTCATCGGCGGCGGGCGGCTCGCCGGACGTCGTGAGCCGGCTGCTCGCGGTCGAACTCGTCAAGCAGATGGGTCAGCAGATCGTAATCGACAACCGGCCGGGCGCCGCGCAAACCATCGGCACCGAGATGGTCGTCCGCGCGAATCCAGACGGCTATACGATCGGCTACGCGAATGTCGTCACGCTCGCCATCAACAAGTCACTGTTGCCGAAACAGCAGCAGCCCTACGATCCGGACCAGGACCTCGTGCTCGTCGGCCAGTTTTTGTCGACCTACAACATGCTCGCATTGACCAATTCGCTGCCGGTGAAATCGGTCAAAGAGCTGATCGAGTATGCGCGCCAGCATCCGGGCAAATTATCCAACGCGTCGGGCGGCAACGGCACCACCGGGCACCTGGGCGGCGAGCTTTTTAAAATCATGACCGGCACCCAGATCGTCCACGTGCCGTATAAGGGCAGCCCGCAGGGAATCTCCGATTTAATCGGTGGGCAGGTTCAGCTTATGTTTGACAATCTCACGTCGATTTCACCGCATGTTCGCTCGGGCAAGGTGCGCGGCATCGGTGTCAGCGGCGTTAAGCGCTCGCCGATATTCCCCGACATACCGACGATCGCCGAAGCCGGCGTGCCCGGGTATGAAACCAATGCGTGGGGCGGCATCGTAGTGCCGGTCGGTACGTCACGCGCAATCGTCACCAAGCTCAACACCGAAATCAACAAAGCGTTGCAGGCGCCGACGTTGCGCGAGCGCTATGCCGCGATCGAAGCAGAGCCGGTCGGCGGCACCCCTGAAGCATTCGCCGAGTTCGTCAAAAAAGAGACGGGCAAATGGGCGGATGTCGTTAAAAAATCGGGCGCCAAGCTCGACTAAGCGAAAGGCAACGCTATGGCAGCGGTTCAGCATTACGATTTGATCATTCGCAACGCGACCATCATCGACGGCACCCGCGCGCCGCGTTTTCACGGCGAGATCGGTGTGCGCGGTGATCGCATCATCAGTATCGGCGCGCTCGACACGGCGAGGGCCGACATCGAAATCGACGGCACCGGCTTGATCGCCGCGCCCGGATTCATCGACGCGCACACTCACGATGACCGCATGCTGTTGTCGAATCCTGATATGGCGCCCAAGGTGAGCCAGGGCGTGACGACCGTGGTGGCCGGCAATTGCGGCATCAGCCTCGCTCATTCGCCTGTCAACGGCGCATCGACCCCGCCGCTCGATCTGCTCGACGGCAGCGGCGACTGGTTCAAGTTTCCGACGTTCCGCGCTTATCGCGACGAGCTGGAAGCGCGGCCTGCGGCAATCAACGCGACCTGTCTGGTCGGCCACACTACTTTCCGGGTGGCGGCGATGGATCGATTGGACCGCGCAGCGACGCCCGCTGAAATCGCGCGCATGCGCGAAATGGTGCATGAGTCTCTGGCGTCAGGCGCGATTGGCGTCTCGACCGGCACCGCCTATCCACCCGCAGCCTGCGCACCGACCGAAGAGATTATCGAGATATGCCGGCCGCTGTCGGAATTCGACGGCCTGTATGTCACGCATATGCGCAATGAAGACGACCAGGTAATCGACTCGATCGAAGAAACCTGTCTGATCGGCCGCACGCTCAAAGTGCCGGTCGTGATCTCGCATCACAAGACGGTTGGCCTCAAAAATCATGGCCGTTCGGTCGAGACACTTAAGTTAATAGCCGAGCGCATGAGCACGCAGCCGCTGGGCCTCGATTGCTATCCATACATCGCGTCGTCGACCGTGTTGCGGTATGACCGGCTCGAACAATCGTCGCGCGTGATCGTCACATGGTCAAAACCGCATCCCGAGTTCGCAGGCGTCGATCTCGATGAGGTGGCGCGGCGCCTAAACATGACAGAAGCCCAGGCCGTCGAGAAAATCAAACCGGCCGGCGCGATCTATTTCATGCTCGACGAAAAAGACGTCCAACGCATTTTGGCGTTTGAGGAAACCATGATCGGGTCGGACGGGCTGCCGCACGATACGAAACCGCATCCACGGCTGTGGGGAACATTTCCGCGCGTGCTGGGCCATTACTCGCGTGAGCTCAAACTTTTCTCGCTGGAAACGGCTGTTTATAAGATGACGGGGCTGACTGCCGGCAAGTTCGGGCTCAAGGACCGCGGCGTATTAAAGGCGGGCGCGTATGCCGACATCACGCTTTTTGACGCCAACACCGTAATCGATGCGGCCGATTTTGAACATTCGACCACGCCTGCGCGCGGAATCGCCACCGTTATCGTTAACGGTTCCGTGATTTTGCGGGATGCCAAACCCACCCGCGCCCGCCCCGGGCGGGTGCTTTCACGCAATCGTTGAAATGTGTTTGCTAACTGCCTGATTGATCGCGCTAGCAGCCTGTCGGGCTTAGCCGCCCGGAACTATTAATCAATGCTAATGTCATAATAGTATCCTGTTAACGCTGCTGAGAGTATTGCCATGATGTTACTGTAACAATATTATATTGAATTGAATTTTACACGTGTAAAAATTACTGCCCGGTAGTTACCGTCCACTCCCCTGCTTTAGGCGCAGCGCATTTTTGAACCCATACACGCACGGCTTCAGCAACTACTGGATCAGC
>JANYCE010000025.1 GCA_025360445.1 Betaproteobacteria bacterium | reverse complement strand
ATCTGCCTGAACTGCGGACGCTCGGTTCGGCAACGCTCCATTGCGAACGGGCAGCGCGGATGAAAATGACAACCGGACGGCGGATCCATCGGCGAGGGAATCTCTCCCGTGACAGGGGCGAAATCATGCCCGCGCTTTTCGAGTGACGGGACTTCCGCGAGCAGCGCCTGCGTGTATGGGTGATTCGGTTTATTGAACAATTCAAGCGTCGGGGCAGTCTCGACAATGCGGCCCAAATACATGATGACGACGCGGTCGGCTAAATGCTCGACCACACCAAGATCATGGCTGATAAACAGATAAGTAAGATTGAAATCGGTACGCAGCTGCATGAACAGATTCAGCACCTGCGCCTGGATTGAAACATCGAGTGCCGCCACCGCTTCGTCGCAGACCAGCAGCTCGGGCTTGACCGCTAGTGCGCGCGCAATTCCGATGCGCGCCCTTTGCCCGCCCGAAAACTGGTGAGGAAAGCGCCGTCGGAACGACGGATCAAGTCCGACCTTGCGCATCAATTGATCGACGTAATAATCGATGTCGTCACCGCTATCCATGCCGTGGTAGCGCGGTGCTTCACCAATGATTTCAGCGACGCGCATGCGTGGATTGAGTGACGCAAATGCGTCCTGAAACACCATCTGAATTTTGAGGTTCACAGCGCGTCGTTCGGCCCCCGACAGCGTGTTGATGTCGGTGCCGCGCCACGCGCGCTCGCCCATGGTAGGCGCGAGGATGCCCGCGGCGATACGCCCGAGGGTGGATTTGCCGCAGCCTGATTCACCCGCCAACCCGACGACCTCGCCTTCATGAATCGTCAGGCACACATCGTCGAGCGCATGCACTACGACTTCATTGACCTTGGCGCCCGCCAGCCGCGCGATTTTCGCCGCCACATCCAGCGGCCGCGAAAAGTTTTTGGTGATATGTTTGAGTTCGAGCAGTGCGCTCATATTTTTTGTTCCGGCGCGGGCATTGGATGAAAGCAGCGCAGCGTGCGCGCCGGTGTTGGGCACGTGGGCTCGGGCGTCTGCTCGCACACCGCGTCCGCATGCGGGCAGCGATCGCGAAAGGCGCAACCGGGCTTTAACCGCAGCAGCGAGGGCGTCATGCCTGGAATCTGGTGCAACGGCTTGCCGCGCTGATTGCGGCTGGGTATGGATGCGATAAGCCCGGCGGTATACGGGTGCAGCGGGTGGTCGAGCAGATCCGCAGTCGGGCCCGATTCGACAATGCGCCCCGCATACATGACGCACACGTCATCAGCGAGACCCGCGATCACTGACAAGTCGTGCGTGATCCATACCATCGCGGTCCCGGTTTCGCGCGCGAGCTTCTGCACTTCGTAAATTATTTGCGCCTGGATCGTCACGTCGAGAGCCGTAGTCGGCTCATCGGCGATGATCACGCGCGGATTATTCAGCAATGCGATCGCGATCGCCACGCGCTGACGCATGCCGCCCGATAGCTGGTGCGGATAGGCTTTGAGGCGCTCATCGGGTGATGGAATACCGACGCGTCCCAGTGCATTGCGGGCGAGTTCTCGCGCGCTGTCGCGGCTTACGTCTCGATGCGCAAGCACGGTTTCTATCGTCTGGGTGTCGATGCGCAGAACCGGATTCAGCGTCATCATCGGATCCTGAAAAATCATCGCAATGCGGTCGCCCCGCAATCGGCGCATAGCATCGTCATCATTATCGAGCAGATTATGGCCTTCGAGCAGCACGCGACCGCCCACAATGCGTCCCGGCGAATCGACCAGGCCCATGATCGAAAAGCCGGTCACCGTTTTGCCCGAACCCGATTCGCCAACCAGCCCCAAGACCTTGCCGGCGTCGACGCTGAAGCTCACGTCGTCGACCGCTTTCACCGCACCGGCCGAGGTGAAAAAGTGGGTCTTTAAATTTTCGACGACGAGGACGGGCATCGTGTGTATTTTCTTTCGTTATTCCAGCGCAAGTCGGCATCCAGACTTCTGGTCGCGGTGGGCTGAATCCACACCCATTCGGGAGTGATGTCTGTCGTCATCATTTCTGAAGCCGCGGATTGAGCACGTCGCGCAGTTGGTCGCCCACGAGATTGATGCTGACGATGGTGGCGAGCAATGCGATGCCCGGATAAAGGCTGATCCAGTATTTGCCCGACATCAAATGCGTAAATCCATTGGCGATCAACAATCCAAGCGAAGGCGATGTGATCGGCATACCGAGACCGAGAAAGGAAAGGGTCGCTTCGAGCGCGATCGCATGCGCGACCTGCACTGTTGCAATCACGATAAGCGGCGGCAGCACGTTCGGCAGCAAGTGATTGAACAGGATGCGCGACGTCGGCAGCGCAAGGCTCGTCGCGGCTTCGATGTTCTCCTTGTTGCGCTCAACCAATGCGGCCCCGCGTACGGTGCGCGCGTAATACGCCCATTGCACGGCGACCAGCGCGATCACGATTTTGTCGACGCCCTGGCCGAGCGAGGCAAGCAGCACCAAGGCGATGAGGATGGACGGAAACGACAGCTGTAGATCAACGACGCGCATGATTACCGATTCAACCCAGCCGCCGAACCATGCCGCGATAAGGCCAACGGTCAGGCCGATGGCAAGCGCGCATACGGTGGCGAGCGTGCCAACGCCGAGGCTGATGCGTAGTCCGTAGAAAATGGCAGATAGCATGTCGCGGCCCTGATCGTCGCTGCCCAGCCAGAACGTCATGCCTTCCAGGCTTTTGCCGCCAGGCGGCAATTTCGAATCCATAATATCGAGTGTCGCGAGATCGTATGGGTTTTGCGGTGATACCAACGGCGCCCCGATCGCCACAATCAAAATCAAGATGAGCATCGCAAGTCCGGCGATTGCCAGGCGGCTTTCAGCAAAGTCGGCGGCAACCCGGCGGAACGGCGTCTCGACGCCGCTAGTACTCATGCGCGGGCCTCAGCGAGGCGCACCCGCGGGTCAAGCATCGAGTACAGCAGATCGACCACCAGGTTAATGATGACGAACAGGCACACGATGATGAGCACATAGGCGACGATGACCGGACGGTCGAGTACATTAATCGAGTCGATCAGCAGCTTGCCCATGCCGGGCCACGCGAAAATGGTTTCCGTAACGATCGCAAACGCAATCAGAGAACCGAACTCGAGTCCGATTACGGTCACGATTGGAATCATGATGTTCTTCAATACATGCACACCCACTATGCGCCGCATGGGTAATCCCTTGGCGCGCGCGAATTTTACGTAGTCCTGCAACATTGCCTCGCGAGTGCCCGCGCGCGTAAGCCGAATCAGCAGCGAGAGCTTGAATAGTGCGAGATTCAAGGCGGGCATCATCAAATGGGTTATGCCGTCCCAATTAAGAAAGCTAACCGGTATGCCAAAAAGCTGCGTCGTATGACCCCTTCCAGTCGATGGCAGCCAGCCCAGCGAAACGGAAAAAATCATAATCATCATCAGGCCGACCCAGAACGTCGGCAGGCTGAAGCCGAAGATGGAGCCGGCCATGATCGTTTTGCTGTACCACGCGTCGGGCTTGATTCCGGCGACAAGGCCGAGCGGGATGCCGAGCACGATCGCAAACAGCATTGCGCACAACGCCAGTTCAACGGTCGCGGGCATGCGCTCAAAAATTAGCTGCACGGCGGGCATGTTTTGCGAAAACGAACGGCCGAGGTCGCCGGCCAGCGCGTGGCGCAAAAAATCCCAATACTGCATCCACATCGGCTGATCGAGTCCAAGTGCTGCGGTGGCCCGCGCAATTTCCGCCTGGTCGGCCTGCGGATTTATCAGGATGTCGATTGGATTGCCGATTGCAAACACGCCGATAAATATCAGCACTGACATGAAAAGCAGCGCAATTACGCTTTGCAACATCCGGCGGGTAATGAAAACGAGCATTTTTTATTTACGGGCGCGTGCCGGCCGGCAAGGGTTGCCGTTGCGGTCGTCCGGTTCCCTTTCGTCCAATACTAACGGCTTTTGTATTTATTTTCATCTCTGATGTCTATGCTTGTTTCGAGCCTGCGAGGCATCAGTCAAAGCCTTCGATCGATGATCGATTTACGGGACGGGACGAACCTCATGGGCGTAAGTTCGTTCGTCAGTGCGCGGTACATAAACGAGTCCTTTGCGCGCCGCCCACGTGTTGACCTGGTAATGCAACGGAATCAGCCCCGCGTCATTGATCAGCAGTTCGGTCGCTTGTTGCAGAAGTTTTTCGCGTTTCGCATTGTCTACCGTGGCGAGTCCCTGTTCGAGCAGCGCATCCATCTGCGGGTTGGAATAACGGCCCCAGTTCCAGGTGCCGAGTCCCTTCGGTTGGCTGTAGGTCGCAGCGAGCGAGCGCAGCGGGTAAGTTGCCTCGCCCGTCGTCACACCCCATCCGAGCAGGGCCACGCTGAACTCGATTTTGTTTGCACGTGACACGTACACCGAAAACGGCAGCGCTTCGACCTTGGTCGCGATGCCAACGCGAGTCAGCATTTGTGCAACGGCCTGCACGATTTGTTCATCATTAACGTAGCGGTTGTTGGGCCCGTGCAGCGTGATGCCGAAGCCGTCCGGGTAGCCCGCCTCTGTCAGCAGCTTCTTCGCGCCCTCGGGGTCGAATACTTCGGCTTTCAGATTTGGACTTACACCAAAAAATCCTTCGGGCATCAGTTGACCCGCCGGAATCGCGAGACCTTCCATCACGCGCTCAACGATTGCGTTGCGGTTGATAGCTTTCGAAAAAGCTTTGCGTACGCGGGCGTCTTTCAACGGATTTTTGTCGAGCGGCTTGCCGGCCTTATCGGTAATAAAGGGTGATTTATCGCGGTTGGAATCCAGATGCAGATGGATCATGCGGTTCGAGACGGTGGTGAAGACGGTGATGTCCTTATTGGTTTTGAGTCTCGCAAAATCCGCGGTCGGCACGACCTCGATCATCTGCACGTCGCCCGCCAACAGAGCCGCGATGCGCGACGGGTCGGAAGTAATCAGGCGAAACGTTACCTTGTCCCACGCCGGTTTCGGCCCCCAGTAGCTGTCATTGCGCACTAACTCGATGCGGTCGCCTTTGGCGTAGCGCACGAATTTCCACGGCCCCGTGCCGATGGTTGCCTTGCCTGAATCGAAGTCCGCATTGGTGGCGCCGCGCGCAACTTTGCTGGACACGATGCTGAGTCCGGCCATGTCGGTCGGCATATTTGGATAGGGCGTGGCAGTCTTCAGGCGGATCGTAAACGGATCGACGATTATTTTCTCCACGATCGAGCGCGTATAAATCGTGAAACCACCGGGCGTATTGATGATGCCGGGACGCTCGATTGAGTAGGCGACGTCGGCGGCGGTGAAGTCTGAACCGTCGTGAAACTTCACACCCTTGCGCAGTTTAAATTCCCAGGTCAGGTCGTCAATAGCGCGCCACGATTCCGCGAGCCCCGGCTTCAGATTCTGGCGCGGATCGTTTTCGATCAGCTTATTAAAAATCTGTTCGGCTATGCTGTTATTGGGCGCGGCATTATTGTTATGCGGATCGATTGATGTCACATCCGCGCCCAGGCCGATCACCAGTTCGGCGGCGGCGGCGGGCAACACGATGGCGGTTGCGATCACGAGCAGGACAGCGGTCAACAGGCGGGCGATCATGATTGCCTTTCGGAAAAACAATGGGGAAGCCGGCACAACGAACAAAAAATTATTGTGGCCGGAACTCATGGGCGAGGGTGCGCTCGTCAGTGCGGGGCGTGTAGACAATGCCTTTGCGCGCGCCCCACAAATTGACCTGGTGATGCAGCGGAATGATGCCGAGGTCGCCAATGGCCAGCTCGGTCGCCTGCTGCAGCAGTTTTTCGCGCCGATTGTCGTCGACGGTGGCGAGCGCCTGCTCGAGCAGCGCATCCATTTTCGGATTTGAATACCGGCCGCGGTTGGCGGTGCCCATGCCTTTTTTGATATCGTATGTGGCGAGTTGCGCTTTGAGCGGCGAAGAGGCTTCCGCGGTGTCGGCCGCCCAGCCGACGAGCATCATGCTGAATTCGAGTTTGGTCGCGCGCGAAAAATAAATCGCGGACGGCAGCGTCTCGACCCGTATCTGGATTCCGATCCGCGCGAGCATTTGCGCGACCGCCTGACAAATCTGGTCGTCGTTCACATAGCGGTCATTGGGGCCGTGCAGCGTAAGACCGAAGCCGTCAGGGTAACCCGCTTCGGCGAGCAGTTTTTTGGCACCCTCAGGATCGAACGGTTCGGGCTTCATGCCCGGCACATTGCCAAACATGCCTTCAGGCATGAGCTGGCCCGTAGCCACAGCCGCGCCTTCCATCGTGCGCTCGACGATCGCCTGCCGGTTGATCGCCTTTGACAGCGCTTTGCGCACCCGCACGTCCTTGAGCGGGTTTTTATCAAGCGGCTTACCCGCCTTATCCGTCACGAACGGTGATTTGTCGCGATTGGTATCGAGATGTATAAAAATCAATCGGTGCGAAACCGTGCGGGAAATCGTAATCGACGGATCCTTCGACAGCCGCGCGAGATCGGCGGTCGGCACATTTTCGATCGCACGCACGTCGCCCGCAAGCAATGACGCGACGCGCGACGGGTCGCTCGCAATCACCCGGAACGTTACCTTGTCCCATGCCGCCTTGTTTCCCCAGTAGGCGTCAAAACGCGTGAGCTCGATGCGGTCGCCTTTTGCGTAGCGCCCGAACTTGAACGGCCCGGTGCCGACAGTCGCTTTGCCGGAATCAAAATCGGCGGTTGTC
>JANYCE010000024.1 GCA_025360445.1 Betaproteobacteria bacterium | reverse complement strand
CGGCGGCAGCCACGGTGTGTGCAACCGGTTTCTAATGAATTCAGGCGCCGTTGCTCGACATAACCCTGCTCGCCGGTGAACTAATTCGCGCGTTCGCTTGTCTGTCGCATAACGGATTCAATTACCCATGAAAGGACGCGGTCTAGGGTATACTTAGCACTTTGTTTTCGCGGGCTTAGCGCCGGCAAAGCACAAGAGTCAGGGACCGGTTCTAATGGGCGAGCGTGAAGTCGACCAGCAACTGGTCGAGCGGGCGCAGCAAGGCGACAAAAAGGCGTTTGAATTGCTGGTCATTAAATACCAGCGCAAGCTCGCCCGATTGTTGTCACGCTTCATCCGCGATGCCAGCGAGGTCGAGGATGTAACGCAGGAGGCCTTTATCAAGGCCTATAGGGCGCTGCCGTCATTCCGCGGCGACAGTGCGTTTTATACTTGGCTGTATCGGATTGGCATCAATACGGCGAAGAATTATCTGGTCGCACTGAGGCGGCGAGCGCCGACGGTGACCGAGATCGACAACGAGGAAGCGGAAGACGTTGAAGTCGGCGATCAATTAAAAGACATGAATACGCCAGAACAACAAATGATGACGCGTCAAATCGCCGAAACTGTGAACTCCACGCTGTTGAAGTTGCCTGAAGAATTGCGAACCGCGATAACGCTGCGCGAAATTGATGGCCTCAGTTACGAGGAAATTGCCCAGATCATGAACTGTCCGATAGGCACCGTGCGCTCGAGAATTTTCCGTGCGCGTGAAGCAATCGCCGGGCAGTTGCGGCCGCAATTAGGAACCCCGAAAGACAGGAGATGGTAATGGAACGAATCTCGGCATTCATGGATGGCGAATCGAGTCCTGCAGAAACGCATCATGCGATGCAGCGCTTGAAGCAGGACACCGAATGCGAAGAGATCTGGGCCACATTTCATCTGATTGGCGACGGCATGCGCGGGGATGCGCTGGTTCAGAACAATTTCATGGCGCGCTTTCATGCGCGCCTCGCGGACGAACCTACGCAGTTTGCACCGCGTCGAAGCTTGCGAAAAGTCGCAAATTACGCGCTGTCCGCGGCGGCCTCCATCGCCGCCATGGCAATCGTCCTGACGCTTGTCCTCGCCGACAATCCGCTGCGTTCGCAAGCACAACTTTCCCAAATTTCAGCCGCCACGATTTCCCCTGTGCTGCCGCCCGGCGCCCAGGCGCCGCGCAAAGTCAATGAGTATCTGATGGCACATCAGGAATACTCGCCGAGCACCACGTTGCATGGCGTGGTCCCTTATGTCAGAACGGTGTCTGAAACGCATGACGGCACTAACCGTTAGAGCGCGCGCCTGCCGCTCGGCAGCGCCCGCCGTGTTGGCTCTCTTCGGCGCCCTTGGCTGCGGTAGCAGCGTCGCTGCGGAAACCGCGCCTGATGCGATGGCCTGGCTGCGCAAAATTGCCGCCGCCTCACGTCAGCTCAATTATGCGGGAACATTCGTTTATCAGCATGGCCGCCATGTGGAATCCTCGCGTATTGTGCATATGTCGGATGCGGGCGGTGAACACGAGAAACTCGAAACGCTGGACGGCCCGCCACGCGAGTTTATCCGCACCAACGAAAACGTCACGTGCTATGTGCCGGAAAGCAAAACCGTCATCATCGAGAAACGCACCTCGCGCAAGTTTCCTGCGCTGATGCCAGAGCACGTAAGCGGGATTACAGACAATTACGTCGTTGCCAAGGGCGGCCAGGACCGGGTGGCCGGCTACGACTGCCAGGTGATTACATTGGAACCCAAAGACAATCTGCGCTATGGGCACCAGTACTGCGTCGAACTTGTTAGCGGCCTCGCATTGCGCTCGAGAACATTTAACGAAAAAGGCGAAATGGTTGACTTGTTCGTCTTTAACCAGCTTACGATCGGCAGTGGCGTAACGCGGGATCTGCTGAAGTCGCGATACGCCGCGAAAAGTAAAGGATGGCACATTGATCGTGCCGCGCTGGATCTGCGGGAGGGCCCGATTGACAGCCGGTGGGAATCCAAGAGCCCGCTAGCCGGTTTTCGTAAATTGACTGAGATGAAGCGTTCGATTCCCGGGCGCGCAGCGCCGGTGTCACATGTCGTTTACTCCGATGGCATCGCGGCTGTATCGGTGTTCCTGGAACCCATGCCACAGGCGCCGCCCGCCGTCGGTGCAACGTATCAGGGCGCCGTCAACATGTATGTAAAATCATCGGCTGATCAGATGGTAACTGTCGTCGGTGAAGCGCCGGCGCGCACGATCAAACAGATAGCAGAGTCTTTCACCGCCCGACCCAGGTGACATCTGCGGGTGGCGCCGGTGCAAAAAATTCGTTGGTAAAAACAGAAGTAAAGAAATCGCCGTCATAAAGGGATGTCAGATGTTTATTGCAAGTAACTTTACGGGGCCGTCGAGCCCCGCGCGCTCGTTTGTGCAACGCCCTGGGAGCACGATGGCACGACAGTCCCTGCAACAACTGCTTGTGTTCGCGGCGCTAGTGTTTTCTCCACTGACTGCGATGGCGCAGTTGCCGGACTTTACCGAACTGGTCGAAAAGCAGGGTGCGACTGTCGTCAACATCAGTACTACGCAAACCGTGCGCAGTCCGATGGGCGGCACGCCGCAGATCCCCCAGTTGCAGGAAGACGACCCGTTTTACGAATTTTTTCGTCGTTTTGTGCCAAACCCCGGCCCGCGGGAATTTCAGAACAACTCGCTCGGTTCCGGTTTTATCATCAGCACCGATGGCTACATCCTCACCAATGCGCACGTCGTTGAAGCCGCGGATGAAATCAACGTCAAGCTCAATGACAAGCGCGAGTTTAAGGCGAAAGTCATCGGCGCCGACAAGCGTACCGATATTGCGCTGATAAAAATCGATGCGACCAATCTGCCGGCGGTCAAAATGGGTGATCCGAACCGGTTAAAGGTCGGCGAATGGGTGATTGCGATCGGTTCGCCGTTCGGCTTCGAAAATTCAGTGACGGCTGGTATCGTCAGCGCGAAGGGCCGCTCGCTGCCGCAGGAAAATTTCGTGCCGTTTATTCAAACCGACGCCGCGGTTAATCCCGGCAACTCCGGCGGGCCGCTCTTCAACATGCGCGGTGAAGTGGTTGGAGTCAACTCGCAGATTTACAGCCGCACGGGCGGCTTCATGGGCCTGTCGTTTTCAATTCCTATCGACGTCGCGAACGACATCGCGACCCAGCTTAAAACGGGCGGTAAAGTCACGCGCGGTCGCATCGGCGTGGTCATCCAGCCCATCACCCGCGAACTCGCCGAATCGTTCGGCCTGCCCAAACCCGCTGGCGCGCTGGTTAGTTCGGTCGAGAAAGGCAGTCCCGCGGAAAAAGCCGGCGTAGAAGCCGGAGATGTCATCGTCAAATTCGGCGGCCGCGAGGTGGTTTCGTCCGAAGACTTGCCGCGGCTCGTGGGGGGCAGCAAGCCCGGCACCAAGGCTGTGGTGCAATTGATGCGTAATAAAGCGGCGCGCGAAGTGACGGTCGTAGTTGGCGAAATGCCCGATGAAGCACGCACGGCGCAACAACGTCCCCAGCAACGGCGCGCTCCGGCCACCAAGCCCCCGGCCGAATCCGTGAGCCGGCTCGGCATGACGCTGTCCGAGCCCACCGTCGAACAGCGCAAAGAACTGAAAATCAGCGGCGGCATCCTGGTCGAAGAAGCCCAAGGTCCCGCGGCAAAAGCGGGCATTCGCCGCGGTGACCTCATCCTGGCCGTCAACAATCAGGACGTGAAATCGCTCGAGCAGTTCGGCCAGTTGATGGGACAGTTCGAGAAGGGCAAGATCGTGGCAATGCTCGTAAGGCGCGGGGGCAACGCGCTGTATATTCCGTTTCGGATCG
Organism: Betaproteobacteria bacterium; assembly: GCA_025360445.1. GTDB lineage: Bacteria > Pseudomonadota > Gammaproteobacteria > Burkholderiales > SG8-41 > PALSA-1004. The sequence goes on along the minus strand of JANYCE010000024.1, from coordinate 1,039 downwards.
AGTAGACACGGTCATCAAATTAACGCTGTACGGTCGCACGTATTGTCACTTGTGCGACGAGATGATCGCGGGTTTGCGAGAACTGCAGGCTGGTGACCGTTTCGCGTTGGAAATTATTGACGTCGACAGCGACCCCTCGCTGGAAGCGCTTTACGGTGAGTTAGTGCCCGTGCTCTTTGGCAGTGACGGCGAGTTGTGTCACTACCATCTGAATGTGGCCAAAGTTAATGATTACCTGAGTCAAATCGGCTAAAATCGCGCTTTATAAAAGAAAAGGGCACGTTTCGCGTGCCCTTTTTCGTACATGCAACATATCCGTAATTTCTCCATCATCGCGCATATCGACCACGGCAAATCGACCCTGGCAGACCGCTTCATTCAATTCTGCGGCGGACTTTCGGATCGTGAGATGGAGGCGCAGGTTCTCGATTCGATGGACCTCGAGCGCGAACGGGGCATCACCATTAAGGCTCAGACGGCGGCGCTGCAGTACCGGGCGTTGAACGGCGAGACGTATTTGCTGAATCTCATCGATACGCCGGGTCACGTAGACTTTTCATACGAGGTCTCGCGGTCGCTAGCAGCCTGCGAGGGTGCGCTGCTGGTTGTTGATGCGTCACAGGGAGTCGAAGCGCAGACGGTCGCCAATTGCTACACGGCTACCGAGCAGGGCGTGGAAGTCGTGCCGGTGATCAACAAGATCGACCTGCCGTCGGCGGAACCCGAACGCGTGATCACCGAAATCGAAGACATCATAGGCATACCGGCGCAGGAAGCGGTGCGCGCAAGTGCTAAGTCGGGCGAGGGCGTGCAGGATATCCTTGAGGCTGTGATTGCACGCATTCCCGCGCCGCGGGGCGATCCCGCAGCGCCGCTCAAAGCGCTGATCATTGACTCCTGGTTCGACAACTATGTCGGCGTCGTCATGCTGGTGCGCGTCGTCGACGGCGAATTGCGCCCGAAAGACCGCATCTTGCTGATGTCGACCGCAACGCAGCACCTGTGTGAGCAGGTCGGCGTCTTCACGCCCAAGTCGCGC
>JANYCE010000023.1 GCA_025360445.1 Betaproteobacteria bacterium | reverse complement strand
AGTGCAGGCCTTGCTCGGCGCAGCACCCCGCCGGCGCGATCTGTTGATCGAGCACCTGCATAAAATCCAGGACCGCGTAGGCGAGCGCCATTTCGCGCGCGAGCGCGACCAAATGGGCGGCGGAAATGCAGCCATAGCGGTCCTGGATTTTATGCAGGTGCTCGATCAACAGATCGCGCCGGCGGGGTGCTGCGCCGAGCAAGGCCTGCACTTCGGCGGCTGCAGTGGCGTCGACCGCGCGACCTTTAATTTTGCCGCGCTTTTGTTTCGTCTCGTTCCTGGCTTCCAACCTCACTCCTTCGCGCCATGCCTTCGCAGGCGGTCCGCCGTTAAAACAAAATGCGCCTGTCGCTACAGGCGCAAATCCAGCCGTTGCCCGCAGGGCCCGCCGCGGATTATTTCAATACCGACTTCAACAGCTTGCCCATGTGCGCGGGATTGCGCGTGACCTTGATGCCGCATTCTTCCATCACTGCCAGCTTTTCCGCCGCCGTCCCCTTGCCGCCGGAGATGATCGCGCCCGCGTGCCCCATACGCTTGCCCGGGGGGGCCGTGATACCGGCGATAAACCCAACCACCGGTTTGCGCATATGCTGCTTGATCCAGCGCGCGCATTCCTCTTCGTCAGAGCCGCCGATTTCACCGACCATGATGACCGCCTCGGTCTCTGGATCGTCGTTGAACAGTCGCATGATGTCGATATGCTTCAATCCGTTGACCGGATCGCCGCCGATACCGACGCACGACGATTGCCCGAGATTCTGTTCGCGCAATTGGCCGACCGCTTCATACGTAAGCGTGCCCGAACGCGACACCACACCTACCGGCCCCTTCTTGTGAATATGCCCCGGCATGATGCCAATCTTAAGTTCATCCGGCGTAATGACGCCGGGGCAGTTCGGGCCGATCAGCCTGGTGCGCCTGCCCTGCATTCTGTATTTAGTGCGGATCATGTCGCGCACCGGTATGCCCTCAGTAATGCAGATGACGAGATCTAAATCCGCGTCGACTGCTTCATCGATGGCAGCGGCTGCAAAAGGTGGCGGCACGTAAATCACTGAAACGTTGGCGCCCGTCTGTTCTTTCGCTTCTCTTACTGTCGCGAAAATAGGAATGCCTTCATAAAACTCGCCCGGCTTTTTAGGGTTCACGCCAGCGACGTAGCCGTTGGCGCCGTTCGCGTATTCCTTGCCCATTTTGGTGTGAAACTGGCCGGTCTTGCCGGTAATGCCCTGGGTCATCACCCGCGTATTCTTGTCGATCAGAATGCTCATTTGCGTTTCCCCTTGCCTGCCGTCTTGCGTGACGCCTTGCGTACCGTTCGCTTCTTCGCAAGTTTGGACTGTGCAACTGGCTTGCGCTTGGCACGTGCGGCCGCCGGGCGTTTTGGCGCCGTTTTCTTCGCTGCGCGTGATTTTGTTTTGGTCTTGAGCTGTTTTTTCAGCTTAGGCTTAGGCTTAGGCTTAGGCTTAACCTTGAACTTCGATTTCGGCTTGCGCTTGCTAGCCGGTTTCGCCTTCGCCGCTGGTTTCGGTTTTACTTTCGCAGCTGGTTTCGCCTTCGCAGCCGGTTTCGGCTTTAGTTTCGCAGCGTGTTTCGCCTTGCTGGCGGGTTGTGCTTTCACCGGCGAATGCGCCAACCTCACTCGAGATTCAGCGGGCGGTTTGCCCGAGCCACCGGTGGCCTTGACGACCTTGGCAGCGGCATCGGCCATATTATTGGCCGAAATAATCGGCAGCCCTGAATCGGCCAGAATTTTCTTACCCAGATCGACGTTGGTGCCTTCAAGCCGCACGACCAACGGCACGGTCAGCTTGACTTCGCGAGCCGCGGTAACAATGCCTTCAGCGATCACGTCGCATTTCATAATCCCGCCGAAAATATTGACGAGAATCGCTTTCACATGCGGGTTCTTGAGCATGATCTTGAACGCTTCGGTCACTCTCTCGGCCGTCGCGCCGCCGCCGACGTCGAGAAAATTCGCCGGGCTGCCGCCATAAAGTTTGGTGATATCCATCGTCGCCATCGCGAGGCCTGCGCCATTCACGAGGCAGCCGATGTTGCCGTCGAGCGAGATGTACGAAAGATCGAATTTAGAGGCCTCGATTTCAGCCGGGTCTTCCTCGTCGAGGTCACGCAAGGCGACGATGTCGGGATGACGAAACAGTGCGTTGTCATCGAACGTCATCTTGGCGTCAAGCGCGATCACGTTGCCATCGCCTGTAAGTATTAGCGGATTGATTTCGGCGAGCGAAGCATCCGTTTCATCGAACGCCTTATACAGGCCGTGCAAAGCGGGGCGCGCTTTAGCGACTGAGGCCACGGGAATACCGATCTTGCGCGCGATGTCATCGCACTCGCTATCTTTCAGGCCTGTGCCCGGATCGATAAAAACTTTGTGAATTTTTTCCGGCGCACGGGCCGCGACCTCTTCGATGTCCATTCCGCCCTCACTGCTCGCCATCAGGCAGAC
>JANYCE010000009.1 GCA_025360445.1 Betaproteobacteria bacterium | reverse complement strand
AGATCGAAGCGGTCGAAGCCCTCCCCGAACCCCTGCTCGATCCCTTGAGCGCGCGCATTGCGTACGATGAGAACCATACCGCCCGCATCGGTTCGCCGATCGCCGGCCGCGTAACGCGCATACTCGTGCAGCCCGGCGATCGTGTCGGCGCCGGCCAACATCTGCTGCTGCTGGATGCGCCGGAATATGGGAGCGCCGCAGCTGATGTCGCCAAATCACGCGCAGATTTTCAGCTCAAGCAAAAAGCTTATGCGCGATCGCGCGAGTTATTCGAAGCCGAGGTAATTGCGCGCAAGGACTTCGAGTCCGCTGAAAGCGAGCTTCACCAGTCGGAAGCCGAGGTCAATCGCGCCAACTCTCGATTGCGCAATCTGGATCCCGCCGTCAGCGCGGTATCCGGCGGCGGCTATGCATTGCGCGCGCCGATTGCAGGTGTCGTAACGGAACGCGTGGTCAATCCGGGTTCGGAAGTCAGGCCAGATGCGCCGAATCCCCTGTTTGTTATCACGGATCCGGCGCATCTGTGGGTGATCGTCGATTTGCCCGAGCGCAATCTGGGCGCTTTACACGTCGGACAGGGCGTTGTCGTCGAGGTCGATGCTTATCCGAATCAGCGGTTTCCCGGGCGTGTTGCATCCGTCGGCGAAGTGCTCGATCCGGCCACACGCCGCGTGCAAGTCCGGTGCGTTCTTGACAACCGGCGGCACCTGCTCAAGCCCGAAATGTATGCGCGCGTGACGCCGCTCGTGGATTCGCGCGTTAAGCTGCCGCGCATTCTGAATTCCGCATTGCTGACCGTCGGTCTTTATAGTTTCGTGTTCGTCGAAAAAGAGCCGGGCGTGTTCGAGCGGCGGCAGGTGACCCTGGGCTTGCAGGGACGCAGCGAAAGCTACGTTAAGCAGGGCCTCGCCGGTGGAGAGCGGGTGGTGACCGCGGGCGCCTTGTTGCTGAATTCCGAACTCGCGGGCGTCGACTAAGGCCGGCTCCAGAAATGCTCGACCGGCTCATCACCTTTGCGCTACAGCAGCGCGTGTTCGTGCTGGCGCTGGCATTGGCACTCGCCATTGCCGGCTGGTATGCATGGCTCAATCTACCCATCGAAGCATTTCCCGACGTCCAGGACGTCCAGGTCCAGATCATCACCCAGGCGCCGGGCCAGGCGCCGGAGGAAGTCGAGCGTTCGGTAACGCTGCCGATAGAGCGCGAAATGAGCGGCGTTCCACGCATGACGCAGTTGCGCTCGGTGTCGATCACCGGGCTATCGGTCGTGACGCTGACGTTCGCGGATCGCACGGACGATTATTTCGCCCGCCAGCAGGTGCTTGAGAAGCTGCAGAACGTAAACCTGCCGCCCAATGTGCAGGCCACGCTCGCCCCTCTTTCCAATGCCGTTGGTGAAGTCTATCGCTATGTGCTGATCGCCCCGCCTGACATGCCGCTCACTGAAGTGCGCGCGTTGCAGGACTGGGTGCTAAAACCCGCGCTGCGCCGCACGCCGGGCGTCGCCGACATCGTCAGCTTCGGCGGCCTGGTCAAGGAATACCAGGTCAAGGTCAATCCATTTTCGCTGCGTAAGTATGCGATTACGATCGACCAGATTGGACAGGCACTAAGCAATAACAGCGCGAACACCGGCGGCGGCCTGCTTAAGCGCGGCGACGAGGCGCTGGTGATCCGGGGTATCGGCTTATTTTCGCGTATCGAAGACATCGAACGCGTGGTGGTGGCCTCGCGCAATGGCAAGCCCATTCAGGTGGGCGACCTCGCGCGGGTGGCGATCGGAGGCCGCCCGCGCTCAGGCATCGTCGCATTCAATGAACGCGAAGAGGTCGTGCAGGCGATCGTGCAGATGATTAAAGGCCAGAACGCGACCAAAGTGGTCGACGATTTGAAACTCGAGATCGCCAAGGCGGCGGCGCGGCTGCCGGCAGGTGTGAGCATCGTGCCGTATTACGATCGGACCGATCTCGTCAAGCACACTGTGCACACCGTTACCGAGAACCTCGCTATCGGCGCCGCACTGGTGGTCGCGATTCTGATGTTGTTCCTGAGAAACTGGTATGCGGCGCTGGCGGTTGCCACGGTAATTCCGCTGTCGCTTCTGTTCGCGTTCGTGCTGATGGATGCGCGCGGTGTCGGCGCCAATCTTATTTCTCTCGGCTCGGTTGATTTCGGCATCATTATCGATAGCGCCGTTGTACTGGTCGAGGCGCTGATGGTGAAGCTGGCCGCCGGCGCTGCCGAGCATAATCCGGTCCACAGCGGCCATGCCTGGCGCGTGCACACGCTGAAAACCACCGCGATCGAACTCGGCCGGCCGATCCTGTTCTCAAAGGCGATCATCATTCTCGCCTTCCTGCCGATTTTCACTTTTCAGCGCGTCGAAGGAAAAATATTTTCGCCGATGGCATTCACTTTATCGTTCGCGCTGCTCGGGGCGATTCTGCTGACACTGACGCTGGTGCCGGCACTCCTGAGCTATGCGTTGGAGCGACGCGACCTCGCCGAGAAGCACAGCGCGTGGATGCATAAGCTGCAGCAAGCCTATCGCCGCCTGCTCAAATGGGCGGAACGGCGCCGCGCTCTGGTGACCCTGTGTGCGGTCGCGATTCTCGCGCTGACACTGGTGTTGGCGCCAAGGCTGGGCAGCGAGTTTCTGCCGAAACTCGATGAAGGCAACATCTGGCTCACGATTACGTTGCCGCCCTCGACCGCAATCGAGCGTACCAAGGAAGTCGAGCGGGAGGTTCGCCGCATCTTGAAAAGTTACCCCGAGATTCACAATGTCATCACCCAGGTCGGGCGGCCCGACGACGGCACGGATCCGAAAGGGCCGAACAACCTGGAGATCATGGCTGATCTGATGCCAAAAGAGACATGGCGATTCAAGAACAAGGATTTGATGATTGCCGATATGACGCGAAAAATTCATGCGATGCCAGGCGTGCCGACCAACTTTTCGCAGGTGATCGAAGACAATCTTAACGAGGCGCTGTCCGGCGCCAAGGGGGAAATCGTAGTTAAAATTTTCGGACCTGACCTGCAGATACTCGAGGACAAAAGCGAGCAAGTGGTAAATGTCCTGGCTTCACTTCAGGGCGCGGCTGACGTCGGCGCATTTAAAATCGGCGGCCAGACGGAGTTGACCGTGGCGCTTGACCGCACACGCATGGCACGCTACGGCATCAGTATCAGCGACGTCAACAACACGATGCAAGTCGCGTTTGCGTCGAGTACCGTGAATTCGTTTTATGAGGGCGACCGGCGTTTTGATGTAACCATACGCATCGATGAAGAATTCAGAGACGCGGTCGATGACGTTGCCGACCTGCCGATCGCGCTTCCCGGCGGGGCAGGCACCACGATACCGTTGGGGTTCATTGCCGACATCGCCGTTAAGCAGGGGGCGGGCCGCGTGTCGCGCGAGGCCGGCGGTCGCAACGTAGCGGTCAAAGCGAACCTGCTCGGGCGCGACCAAGGCAGCTTTGTCGCGGAAGCTATGGAAAAAGTGAATGCCAAAGTGAAGCTGCCGCCGGGTTATTACATGACCTGGGGGGGGCAGTTCGAAAATCAGCAGCGCGCCATCGCACGGCTAAAAATTATCATTCCCATTTCCGTGTTTTCCATTTTCGTACTTTTGTTTTGGGCTTTTGGTTCGATCAAACAAGCGCTGCTCGTCCTGCTGATGGTACCGTTCACGCTGATCGGGGGTCTGGCAGGCTTGGCCATCGCCGGTTTGCATCTGTCGGTCTCGGCGGCGGTCGGTTTCATTGCGGTAGCCGGAATCTCGGTCCAGAACGGCGTGATCATGGTAGAGCAATTCACCGAGATCATGCGGAGCGGCAAAAGTCTCGCCGAGGCCGTGCTCGAGGGCGCCGTGTCCCGCCTGCGACCGATCATAATGACCGCGCTGATGGCGGGGCTGGGATTGTTGCCGGCGGCGCTGTCAAACGGTATCGGTTCGGAAACGCAGCGTCCGTTCGCGGTGGTGATCGTCGGCGGTATCGTATCGGCGACCTTGTTTACACTGCTGCTCTTGCCGATGCTTTTTCCGCTGTTCGCTGAAGAACACCGGGAAGACAGCGCCGATGCGAAGTAGGATTAAAAACCATAGAGCCGGCGCCGCCGGCAGGGAGGAATGAATTTATGTCGCCCGTATTTCGCCAGGAACAACGTCATCTCACGGCAGAAGAACGCCACCAGGTCAATGCGATCAAGCAGCTTGCCGAGGACTTGCACGACGTGATTGACATGCTGCCGCCCTCGCGCGCGCGCGATATTGCGCAGATCAAGCTGGAGGAGACTGTTATGTGGTCCGTAAAGGCCGTTTCGGATGCGCTTTGACGCGAGGTCAATTACTTATGCTTGAACTTATGCTTGAGCGCGATGCGGCGGTCCTCGTCGGCCTCTACCAGCAACCGGTAGCGCGTATCGGATACTAATACGAGCAACGCGGACTTGTACTTCTCGCGGTGCAGGAGTTCCAGCATCACTGCCGCGAGCCCCACCAACGTTGCATATACGACCAATGTAAAAATGTCCGTCTTGTCGAGCCCAGGATCGAACGCAGCGAAAGGTTCGACGAAAAAATAGAACGCAATCGGGATGCTCACGGCGAGCATCCAAAATGACGGCCAAAAGCCGTAAAAAAATGCAATAACAATGCAGTTAATCGCAAAAAACAACAATGGAATATACTCATTCAGCACGGGATGCATTACGTAGCGCAGCGCGAACGCGATGCATACGCCGGCAATCCCCGCAAGATAGCGCTCGGGGCCTGCTTTCGACCAGCATTTTGCGTTGCGTATTTTCAAGTGAGACGCGGGATTGTTTGCCGAAATCGGCAGGGATTGCGAAGGTAGGCGCTGGGTAATTGATTGTCAATGCCGTGCGTTCGCAATCTGCATACCACTACTTTTTCGGCTCGTGTGATGAACAATCAGGACAGGCAGATGGATACAATATCGCGGCCCGACGGCGACGTGCGGCACGCTGTCATTTTACTGCATGGGCTGTGCGGCACGCAGCTTGAATTGGGTGCGATTCCTAAAGCGCTCGGTCGCTTAGGCTATACCGTGGCCTTGCTTGAGATACCGGGATATTCAGGCAGCCAGTTGCAGTCGGCAGCGCCGTTATCATGGGAAGACTGGTCGGAAAGTGTCGATGCCGAGATCACGCGGTTATATGTCGACCATGACACCGTGTCTATCTGTGGTCTGAGCATGGGTGCAACCCTTGGATTGGCGGCCTGCGCGCAACGCAGCGATGTGCTCGCGCTGGTGGCACTATCGCCAGTGTTGCGCTATGACGGCTGGGCGATTGAATGGTATCTGCCTTTTATGAAAATTGCCTACTGGCTTGGTTTCCGCAATTGGAGCTACAAGGAAAAGGCTCCTTATGGCATTCGCAATCTGGAGATGCGGCGACGCGTGGCCCGCGCGTTTGAAAAACAAGAAACGACCGAAGTCGGGGCAGCCGTAATTCCGGCTCGCCATCTGAATCAAGCAAATAAAATGATGGCCGAGGTGCGCAAAACGCTCAATCAGGTGAAATGCGACTTATTGGTGATACACGCAATCGACGATGAAACCACGGCCCCGCGCAATTCCGAGCAAATCTTACAAGAGGTCGGTAGTGGAACCCGCAAGGCGGTCTGGCTGGGCGATTGCTATCACATCATCACCTTCGATAATGAGCGCGAAATTGTGACAAATGAAACAGTCAGGTTTATTCAGAAAGCCATCCACTCTCGCATCAGCGACCATAGGTTTCGTCAAACGGCGCCTCGTTCCAGCCTTCGCGACCGGCGCTGACCGAAAATAACCTCCTTTGTTACATTCAACATCTTTCCCTAGCCTCTGATTTTTGGTATGTTATCGCCTCTTTGATTGTGTCCCAATACGGTAGCCGCAGGAGGACGCAGGATATGCGTAAAGTTTCTTTAATACGGTTTGCAGGATGCGCGCTCGGCGTCATTGCTCTGCTTGCCGCTCCGCTCAGCATAGCAGCCGACAATAAGTCGCGCGCCAGCAAGCCACGCGTTACCGTTAAATACCCGTCTAAATCGGCTGCCCGCGCCGGCGCGCGCCCGCGAGTGGTTATTCACGCTAAACGCAACGTCGAGGCGCTCGTTGCGGGCGGACTCAATTTGAAATCGTCCGCCGCGCTGGTTTTTGATCTTGACGGCGGCCACGCGATTTACGGCAAGAATACGCAAAACAAAACGCCGATCGCATCGATTACCAAGTTGATGACTTCGATGGTGGTGCTCGACGCGAATTTGCCGCCGGAAGAAACTATCTACATCGACGCCGCCGATTTCGATTCGGTCAAGCACACCGGTTCGCGTCTCGGCATGGGCACCGGACTGACGCGGCGCGAAATGTTGCGCTTAGCCCTGATGTCTTCCGAGAACCGCGCGGCGGCCTCCTTGAGCCGTGCCTATCCTGGCGGCACCGCCGCGTTCGTGGCCGCGATGAATCGCAAGGCGGCTGAACTCACAATGCACAATACCCGGTTCGTCGATTCGACCGGCTTGTCGAGCGAAAACGTGTCGACCGCCGAAGACCTCGTCAAAATGGTCAGGGGCGCCTACGACTATCCGCTGATCCGCGAATTCACGACGACGACTGCCCATGAAGTTGCAGTTTCCGCCGGTCGCAACCTGCAGTTTCGCAATTCGAACGGTCTCGTGCGCGACCCGAATTCAAGCTGGGAAATCGGCCTCTCTAAAACCGGCTATATCAGCGAGGCCGGCCGTTGTCTCGTGATGCAAGCCAAAATAGCGGCACGACCGGTCATCATCATTTTGCTCGACTCGCTCGGCACCCAGACCCGTTTGGCGGACGCCAATCGCATCAAGAAGTGGCTCGAAACCAAGGTTGATCGTAAACCCGTCGGGTAGGCGTAGTCGAGTAGCATTGTCACCGAGGCAGTGGCAACCGCTGTACCCCGCCATCGCGTCACCCTGGCCCGCTTACCTCTCCGGCCCCCTCCGCATACTGTTCATTGATCCGCAGTAACACGTTCTATGGTGCATTCGTCCGGGCGTATGAGTTTCCATGACTTGCTGCCTCCGCAACAGAGCATGCTGGAGGAAGTTCGCGCCGGACTCGACAAACCGCAAAAAGAACTCTCGCCGAAATTCTTCTACGACGCACACGGATGCGAACTTTTTGACGCGATCTGCAGCCTTCCCGAATATTATCCGACGCGCGCAGAGCTTTCGATCATGCGCAAACATGCGGCCCCTATGGCGCGAATGCTCGGCCGCGATTGCACGCTCATCGAAATTGGCTGCGGCAACAGCGCGAAAACTCGCGCCCTGCTAAAGGAGCTTGAGCCGCGCGTATTTGTCGCGGTGGATATAGCACAGGCGCAGCTTGAAGCATCGTGTAATGCGCTGGCAGACTCGTTTCCGCATATGCGCGTAGTTGCCGTGCGTGCGGATTTCGCGCGCGACTTTGATCTGCCAACGGTGGAACTTGGAACCGGGCGCCGCACGTTGTATTTTCCGGGCTCGACGATCGGCAATTTCACGCCGTCAGAGGCACGCGACTTTCTGCAGCGCTGGGCGCCTCTACTCGGGGCCGGCGGCGGCGCATTGATCGGCGTCGATCTGGAAAAAGACCCGGCAGTTTTAAACGCCGCTTATAACGATGCGCAAGGCATTACCGCTGAATTCAACTTGAATGTGCTGCGGAATATCAATCGAGAGCTGAATGCGGATTTCGATTTGGCCGCGTTTCGCCACGTCGCGCGCTACTGCGCAGCCGAAGGCCGGATCGAGATGCATCTGGAAAGCCTCAAGGCGCAACGCGTGAGGCTTGCCGGCCACGAGCTCGAATTCCGCGCGGGCGAAACCATCCATACCGAAAACTCCTATAAGTACGAGATTGCCAAGTTCCAGGCGCTGGCGCAGGCGGCCGGGTTTGAATCACGCGCTAACTGGACCGATGACGATCATTTGTTCTCGGTTCATTACTTTACGTTGCCCTAACACTGCTGAATATCGGCTCGACTACGTTTCGATGTCTGAACCCTTATGATTAGTGGTCAGTGCGCGGGAAGAAACACACTAAAATTGCCGATTCGAAATGATGCGACGGCCCTCGACAGCCGCTCACCGCGGCGCCCGCCATGGCAATGTACCTGATCGTTTTGCTGTGCATTCTTAACCACACGGCTTTCACCGGAAGCCGCGTCGTTTTCTCGCTTTATGCAATCGACCTCGGCGCCAACTCGATGGCGATCGGCGTCCTTGTGTCGTTTTATGCGCTGTGTCCTTTGATGCTGGCGATTTATGCCGGCAAACTAATCGATCGCGTCGGCGCGCGCGTGCCGATGCTGGCGGGCACCTTCGGCGTGATGGCCGGTATTGCGTTGCCGGTCATGGTGCCTGGCCTGTTCACGTTGTATTTCGCTGCATTGCTGCTCGGTTCGTCGTTTATGTTTTTTTTCGTGGCAGTGCAGGGCGTCACCGGCGCCGTAGGGAAGCCTGAAGACCGCAGCCGCAACTACGGATTGTTGAGTATCGGGTTCTCGATTGCGAGCTTTCTCGGACCGCTTATTGCAGGATTCGCGATCGATCTTGTAGGGTTTCGCAATGCGCTGATGGTTTTATCGATCGGCCTCGTGATCTCGCTCGTTGCGCAGTGGTGGCGCGCGGAGTGGATACCGCGGCCGTCGTCGAATGTCGGCAATGAGAGCGGCCAGAGCGTGCTCGACTTGCTGCGTATCGCGCCCCTGCGGCGGATTTTCATTGCCAGCGGCTTCGTGTCAGGCGCGTGGGACCTCTACAATTTTTACATGCCCGTGTATGCGCATAGTGCGGGTCTTTCTGCGTCGGCGATCGGCATGATACTCGCGACGTTTTCCGTGGCGACTCTGGTTATACGGATTTTTCTGCCGCGCATGCTCAAGAATCACGACGAAGTCCGCATTCTGACGGTTGCGATTTACGTAGCAAGCTTCGCTTATATGCTGTTTCCGTTCTTCACCAATGCGTGGGCGCTGGCAGCAATTTCTTTTATGCTCGGTTTAGGCCTCGGCACCGGCCAACCGCTATCGATGAACCTGATTTATAACCTCGCGCCGGCGGGCCGTACCAGCGAAGCGGCCGGTATCCGGGTTACCGTGAATAACATGGCCCATGTGACGATCCCGCTGGTGTTCGGCGGCATCGGATCGGCGCTGGGATTTGCTGCCGTATTTCTTTCGAATGCGGCGGTTCTGTTTGCGGGCGCTTTCATCAACAACCGGACCGCGCCCCGCAAGCATTGACCCCGGCGGTCAATGTGTCTATTGTGGCGCGCTGAAGTTAACCAACACAGGAAACGACGATATGGGTAAGGGAGACAAGCGCACACGCAAGGGCAAAATTTTTAAGAGCTCGTACGGCAAGACCCGGCCGCATAGTCCGCCGAAAAAAGTGGCACCCAAGCCGGCCGGCAAAAAAAGCTAAGGTAGCGGCAGTAACCCCGGCCTATTGCCGGTCAATATCAAGCCGTCCCATTGCGGGGCGGCTTTTTATTTGGCAGTTTTTAAAAAATCAAGAAGCGCCGACGTAAACGCTTCAGGCTGCTCGATGTTGGACAGGTGAGCGGCTGACGGAATAATTACCAGCTTCGAACCCGGCTTCGCTGCATGGATCTCGCGCGCCATCGCAACCGGTGTGCCCGGATCCTGTTCGCCGACGATGATGAGCGTCGGGCAGCTGATTTCCTTGAGCCGGTGCGTCACGTTTATTGCTGGAATTGCGTGGCAACAGCCGACAAACCCGTCCACCGGCGTCGCGCGAATAGAGGCGCCGACACGCGCCAGCGCCGATGGATTGGTTTTGCGATAGGGCTCTCGGTAAACCACCGCGCCAGGGTACTGTCGGCGAGGGCATCCATGCCCTTGGTCTGCGCGGTCTTGATGCGCTCTTGCCACGCCGCCGCCGCCTCCGCCGGATAGCGGCTCGTCGTGTCGGCCAGCACCATGCTCTGAAATACGCCCGGATATTTGAGTGCAAACGTTTGCCCGATCATGCCGCCCATGGACAAGCCTGCCCAATGCGTGCGCTTGATCCCCAACGTTTCGAGCAGGCCATGCGCGTCATCGGCCAGTTGTTCGAGCGTGTAAGCGCCCGCGGGCGCCGCACTTTTACCGTGGCCGCGGGTGTCGTAGCGCAGCACCTTGTAGTGCCTGGTCAGCGCGTCCATTTGCTCGTCCCACATATGCAAATCGCAGGCGAGCGAGTGCGACAGCGTCAACCAGGGGCCTTCGCCCGCGACTTCATAATTTATTTTGAGACCGTTCACTGTGGTTTCCATGGATAGGCCCTCCGTCGATTGACTGTTTTCAATTCAACACTTGATTGAGCGCGTTGCGGCGCTTTACTTCAATATCTGATAAAGATTGTTGAAGTCATCGGTCCACAGACGCAAACCTGAAAGCGCGTCAATCGCAGTGGCTTTGTCGGCGATTGCGGCGGTCGTGATGAGCGCCTTATTACGCGTGACGATAACCCAATCCGTCTTGGAAAAAGTAGTCTCCTCAGCGTCGTCGATGATGAGCGCGGAATGCAAGCCCATGTCATCTGCGATTTGCTTGACCACGGGAGCGAGTTTTAAAAAGCGGTTGGTGACGTGAAATACCACGGCGCCATCCGGCTTCACGTGTTTGAGGTAGACGGCCATCGCCTCTTTGGTGATCAGGTGGACTGGAATAGAGTCGCTCGAAAACGCATCGACCACCAGGACGTCGAAGTCATGCGGCGGTTCGCGCTCGAGGCTTAAGCGCGCATCGCCGAGACTGATTTCGACTCTCGCTTTACTGTCGCTGATATAAGTAAATTGCGTCTGCGCGATGTCAACGACTTGCGGATTGATATCATAAAAACGGTAGTGGTCGCCGGACTTGCCCCACACGGCGAGTGTGCCGGTGCCGAGACCGATTACACCGACGCGCTGGTTTTCCTGCTGCGTGTTTTTGATGGCGAACGCGACGCCGGAGTCGGGGCCGTAGTACGTTGTCGCCGACGCGCGCCGGTCGGCTTTCAGATACTGCTCGCCATGCAGAATGACGCCGTGAATCAGGCGCCGCACGCCGTCTTCGCTTTCGGCGCTACCGATGTCTTTGACGCGCAGCGTGCCGTAAAAATTGCGTACCATGACGCGCGTGTCTTCATGCAGTTGGATGACCTGCTTGTTCCAGAAAAAGCCGCACACGCCGGCGAGCGCGATCGGCAGTATCCACACGAAGAACGGTTGTTTGCGCAGTGCGAGCGTGGCAAGGATGGCGGCGACGACGAATCCAAGTCCGAGCTCGTAATAGCCCGGAAAAATTCGCGGCGCGACGAGACCGACGAACATGCCGCCAAGCGCACCGCCGAGGGAGATCATCAAATAGAACAGCGTCAGATGGCGCGGCGCCGGCCGTATTTTTGCGAGTTCCCCGTGAAAGAACATGCAAAACATAAAAAGGCCGGTCAAGTACAGCGGCACCGCGATTTTGATATCGAGCGTGACATCGCTCGTTTGCAGCCCCCACGCGCACAAGCCGAGCAGCACTGCGCACGGGCCCAGAAGCCACGAGCGCCGATACCAGCCATCGCTCTCAAAACACAGGATAAACGTCAACAGATAAAGCGCGAGCGGCACCAGCCACAGGAACGGGATCGAGGCGATGTTTTGCGTGATGTGGTTGGTGATCGCGAGCAGCATCCATGAGCCCATCGCGGACAGCGCGAGCCACAGAAAAATGTCAAACCTGGCGGGCGCCGCCTCCGTATGCAATGGAACGGCGGATGGCGTCACCATGGGTTGCGGTGCAACGGTCCGGCGCAGACTGTAGAGCGCGGTAGCGATGCACAGCAGCGCGAAAACCGCATAACCCGTCGACCAGGTTTTGGCCTGGACTGCGGTCGTGACCCACGGCTCGATTGCGAACGGATAAGAAATCAGCGCAAGCATGGACGCCAGGTTTGACAGCGCGAACAACCGATAGACAGTGCGGGACGGGAACGCGCGCGCAAACCAGGCCTGCACGAGCGGACCGGTGGTTGCCAGCAGGAAGTACGGCAATCCGATCGTCAGCAGCAGCAGGCCCAGGATGCGAAGACCCGGATCTTCATTGCCAGCGGGTTTCCAGCTCGCGTCGGGAATAATCGGCAGCACGGCGAGGCTGACCAACAGCAAGACGATGTGCAGGATTGCCTGCGCGCGCGGCGTCAGCTTGCGCGTCGTCAAATCGGCATAGGTATAGCCCGCCAGCAGCGCCACCTGGAAAAAAACCAGGCAAGTCGTCCATACCGCAGCTGATCCGCCAAACCACGGCAGAATTTCTTTAGCTACGATTGGTTGGACCAGAAACAGCAGGAAGGCGCTTGTGAAAATAGTACAAGCGAAAAGCAGCATGAGTTGAATTGTCGTTGTAGGCGGAGGGGCTATTATAGCGGCAGGTCATCAGCGGCGCGCAGGCGAAGCTGGCAGCAGGGAATTTGAAAGGAACGAAATGAATAAATATATTTTATGCTGGCTTGGGTGCTGCGCGATGATGGCTGTGCCTGTTGGCGCGTTTGCGGAAAACTATCAAATCGGGCAGGTTTGGACATACAAGACGCGCTCGCAGGAGCCAGACTCAACGCTGACGATTCTGCGCGTCGACAATACAAGCAAACTCGGGCCGGTGGTTTTTGTCGGCCTTCAAGACGTGCGCGTGCTGCATCCATCCGGCAAAGTGTTGTCGTCGATGAGCCCGCTGCCCTTCACGAAGGACGCACTCGATAAAAGCGTCGTGAAGCTGGTGGGTAAAACCGATAAGTTGATGCGTTCAGACTTCGGCTATCAAAAATGGAAAGAAGCGCAAACCGCCGGCAAAAAACCCCCGACCTATACCAAGTCCGTCGCCGAGATTGTTACCGCGCTGGAAAATGGTTATATCGGCATTTCGGCGCAGCCCTGATTGTCATCGCACGCTGGTGAGCGCCGGCCAGTCGCCGACGCGAATTCGCGCGACGATTTCAAAGTCATCGTTGCCGAGTCCGCGCACCACCGCGGCTTCGCCTTCAGCGAGAGATGCCGAATCGCCGCACCGATTTCGCGCGCCTGTGCGCGGCCGGCATCCGTCAGATTGCGTTGGTGCGCGCAGTCTTCAAAGCTTTTTGACGGCAGGTCATTCTGCGAAAAATCCGTCGACGTATGGCGAAAGTACACGACATAGCCGCCGCGTTTAAGCTCGGCAACAATTTGTGCCGGCGACAGTTTGCGCACCGGGTCGGATGAGCGTGACGCAGGCGGTGGCATCTGCGCGACATCAGGGTCAGGCATGCTTTGCGCGATTCCCGGCGCTGTGAACATCGCGAAACACGTAAAGATTGCTCCGCTAAAAGTGAAAAACTTACCCGGAACTGACATTGCCGGCCTCGAGTGATTCGGACACCATAGTGCGCATGATTAAATTATACCGGCTGGAATTCTTCGCTTGAGCGCGTCCGCGATGCGAAACTGGGCGCTGCTGGCCGCGCTCGTCGCGATGTGGGGCTCGGCATTTATGTTTATGAAAATCGGGGTCGCCACCGTCGCGCCCGCGACGCTCGCCGCCGCCCGTATATTGCTCGCGGCCGCCGTTCTTTATTGGTTGATGCGCGCGCGCGGCCTGGCATTGCCGCCGCCCGGCCGTCGGTGGCTGCCACTCATCGCACTGGGGATTCTCGGCAACGGACTACCGTTTTTTCTAATTGCATGGGGCCAGCAATTTATCGACAGTGCGCTGGCGGGCATCCTGATCTCCGCCATGCCGCTCGCTACCATGCTGCTCGCGCATTTTCTGGTCGCAGGCGAACGCATCACGCATCACCGCGCACTCGGCTTTGCAATCGGATTTGCCGGCGTCATTGTATTGATGGGGCCGGCCGCGCTAACCGGTTTGGGCGATCAAGCGCTGGCGCAGGCGGCGGTGCTTGGCGGGGCATTATGTTATGCATGCAACAGCGTGCTCGCCCGCCGCACAATTGCGGGCGACTTTCTCGTCTCGTCGACCGCGGTGCTGATCACGGCCAGTATCACAATCGTGCCGGTCGCGTTGTTGGTCGACTACCCGTGGCGCGATGCGCCATCCGCCGGCTCTATCGCAGCGATTGTCTGGCTCGGTATCGGCCCGACCGCACTGGCAACCATCTTGTATTTCCGTTTGATTGCAGCCGCGGGGCCGACCTTTATGTCAAACGTCAACTACCTGTCGCCGATCGTCGCGTTGGCGGCCGGCATGTTGCTCATGGGCGAACGGCCGGGGCCGACGGCGGTATCGGGACTCTTGCTGATTTTGTGCGGAATTGCACTTTCCCGCCGCACGCCGGCTTGAAAATTGCTGTGCAGTTGGCTTGAAAATTGTTGGAATGGTCACCATGTACGGTTAAACGGCGGCGTTCGACGTTTAATAAATATTCTGGTTCCGCTCAACCGAATTCAACCTGAGTCGTTAATGGACTTATGAACATCGTATACAACAGCGACAACTACTACGTGGTCGAGTATCCGGTGCAGCACGGATACGAGGTGGTCGATAAACAGTCGAGCCGCGGCACGTACTTTCAAGGTGATGTCGCCGACAAATTTCGCGAGTGCATGCTTGGCGCGCTCGGAGAAGACCCGTCGCCCGAGAATGTCGACGAGTTTTTGTCCGGCTTCGGTGTGCTGGTCAACTTCCCAATGACGATGCATTAACCGTTGCGCCGCGCGTTTGTCGCTTATGCGCGGCGCCGGTGCGACAATTTAGCCGCGCCATCCCGGTTGTTCCCGATCGAGTATTCGCTTTAATGCCGCCAGGTGCAGGTTTGCCTGCTGCCGCTCGGCGTCCATCTGCGCGCGCGTATTGGCCGCGACTTCAGCCGGCACTGGTTTAAGCGGCCGGTCGCTGCCGTGCGCCAATACCTGCAGCTGGCAGGCGCGCTCGAGGTAGTAAAGATCGTCGAACGCATAAGCAACGCTGGGTCCGCTTACGATAACGCCGTGGTTCGCGAGGAAAAGCACGTCGGCATCGCGCGCACTCGCCGCCATCCGGTCGCCTTCTGTCTCGTCAAGCGCGAGACCGTTATACGCGCGGTCGTAAGCGACGCGGCCATGGAAGCGCAGGGCATTCTGGCTCGCCCACGCG
>JANYCE010000338.1 GCA_025360445.1 Betaproteobacteria bacterium | reverse complement strand
CGCGTTCATGAACCGCCTGGTGGCGATTGACAACTACAAGCGCTCGGACAATCCGTCCGAAATTTCACCGATGGTTATTTCCGGCACGCATGCACTCGATGTCGTGATGTGGCTCATGGAGGCGAAGACGCCGGTCGAAGTCTATGCGCGCTCGGTTTACAAAGCGCTCGGCCCGCAATGGCAGGGCATCGACGGCACGGGCTATATGATCACGTTCGATGATGGCGCGATTTATCACGGCGTGATCTCGTGGGCTCTGCCCGAAGTATGGCCGGGCGCGGTATATAGCCTTGAAGTCGGCGCTGTCGGCACGGAAGGCGTGCTGACGATCGATGACACGCATCGCGATATCGTGCTCGCGACTAATATCGTGCAAGGTGAAGGATACGCACCCGACAAGCGGCGCCACGTCGACTTTCTGACCAGCTATCCGGTTGGCGACATGGCGCTCGGCGAATTGCGCGGTCCGATGCGCGAGGAAACCAACTCGTGGCTTAACCGCGTGGCGCTTGGTGTAACGACCCAGCATGCGACGGCCCGCGAAGGACATAACCGGCTGATGCTGACCAAGGCCATCGATCTTTCGGCGCGCCTTAAGCGCCCGGTCAAACTGCCGATCACGCCCGAAGACGTAACGCGCTCGGCTTAGCTCATAGGAGCCAATATGCGGCAGCTTTCAATTTTAAAAACGCTTGGGCTATTGTGTGCGGTTGGCATTGGACCAAGCGCGTCTGCGCAGCCGGCCGACAACTATCCAGGCAAGCCGGTCCGCGTGTTAGTTCCATACAGTCCTGGCGGTGCGACTGACATTATTGCCCGGCACGTCACCACCAAACTCAGCGAGGCGACCGGGCAGCAGTTCATCGTCGACAATCGCGCCGGCGCGTCGGGCAACATCGCGCTCGAACTCGCTGCGCGCGCATTGCCTGACGGTTACACATTGCTGGTCGGTAATGTTTCGACCAACGCAATTAACGAAACCACTTTCGCGCAATCGCTGCGCACCGTACCTTCGCGCGATCTCATTGGCGTTACGAAGCTCATTGAGATTCCGCATATCGTCGCCGCGACACCCGGCCTGCCCGCGAATGACATCAAGCAGTTCATCGAACTCGCCGGGCGGCCCGATTCCAGAATTAATTACGGGTCTGCCGGTATTGGCACCTACCCTCATCTCGACATGGTGGTGTTGGCGAAGGCGACCGGTATCGACGTCACGCACGTGCCGTTCAAAGGCGGCGCCGGACAGATGGTGCCCGGCCTCATCAGCGGTGAGGTGCAAGTCATGTTTGTTAATCTTGCGTCGAGCCTGCCGCAGGTTCGGGCGGGCCGCATGAAAGCCCTGGCGACCACGGCGCCGCAGCGCCTGCCGGAGTTACCAACGGTGCCGACCATGGCCGAGCAGGGTTTTGCCGGCATCGGCACCAATGCATGGAACGGAATGTTTGCACCTGCGGCCCTGCCGCAGCCGGTTTTGCAGCGCCTCTACAAACAGGTCGCCGCGATATTGGAAAGACCGGAATTCAAAGAGATGCTGGCAAAACAGTTGATGACGGTAAACATCAGCGCATCGCCCGTTGCCTTTACGGAGCTGGTCAAATCGGAAACCCGGAAGTGGGCGAACGTGGTTAAGGAAAACAATATCAAGATCGAGTGAGCCGCGCGGCGAGCGAGAAATCAGCCGATTCGACATGCTACAATTCGCGCTCTTTTATACTGCAATTCCACTCGAGAAATGCAGTTTCCGGAGTGCCTCGCTGATTACATCCATCGCACATCGGGAGTAGCGCGGCAACATCGTTTTGCAACACGTCAGTGATAAACGTCAAAACTGAGGAGCAACAATGGCAAACGTCGGCATGGTGGGAGTGGACTGGCAGGAGCGCGTCAATTGGGACCGGCTGCGCAAATACCGTCTCGAGCGCGCGCGCGAGCGCATGAAGGCACACGGGTTGGGTGCGATGCTGCTGATGTACGACGAGAACGTCCGCTACGTTACGAGCACGCTCACGCCGGGCTGGAACCGCCTGAAGCCGGGCTTGCGCTACTGCCTCTTATGCGGCGATGACGCGCCCGTGTTGTTCGAACAGGGCGACATCGGTCTGCACATTCAGAAGCATTCGCCGTGGATCCCGAAAGAAAACATCCGCTATTCATACGCGTGGATCAAAGGCGCCGCCGGCCCCGCCTCTACCCAGCAAGTAACCAAGTTCACCAACGCGATCAAGCAGGAAATGAAAAAGCGCGGCGTCGAGGGCATGAAACTCGGCGTGGACTTCATCGACATCAACATGATCCAGATTTTCAAAGACTCGAAGATCGACTGGGTCGACGGCATGACGCCGATGATGGAAGCGCGCGCGGTCAAAAACCAGGACGAGCATGAATGCATGCGCCAGGTCGGTGCGATCGGCGATGCCGCACACTGGGAGTTCATGCGTTTCCTGAAGCCGGGCCTGACCGAGAATCAACTCACGGCGCACATTATGGAGTTCCTCTACAACGTACCGGGTATGGAGGACGTTGAGGACGTTATTGTGTCGTCGGGTCTCAACACCTGGCCCAACTGGCGCAATTTTTCCGACCGTATCATCAAGCCGGGCGACATGGTGTTCATGGATCTCGCCGCCTTGACCTGGAACGGTTACAAGTCGTGCTACTACCGCACGTACATGGTCGGCCGTGAACCGAACCAGGAGCAAAAAGATTACTACGCGACCGCATTGAAGTGGTTGTACGACTCGATCAAAGCCGTGAAAGTAGGTACTACCACTCGCGAAATCGCATCGCAGTGGCCGTCCGCCAAAGATACCTGGGGATATGAAGAAGAGGATCAGGCCGCCGCCAACCTGTGGGGCCACGGGCTGGGTCTGGCGCAATACGATCAGCCGGTCATCTCACGCATCTGGTCGCTCGATCATCCGATCGAAATCAAAGAAGGCATGGTGTTCGCCCTCGAGACCCAGCACGGCAAGCCGCATCAGTGGGGTGTGCGCATCGAGGAGATGCTGATCGTCCACAAGGATAGCGTCGAAATCGTGTCGAACTTCCCGGTCGAACAAATCACCGTCGTCGATCCGATGCCGGGCTATTCGGATTACGGCAAGCTGCCCGGCCGCTAAGCCGCCTCCTCATGGCAACCGGTATGCGCACCGCGGTGCTTGATGCACCGCGGCGTTTCGGCATGGTCGACCGGCCAAGACCGGTCGCCGGCGCCGGCGAAGTCGTCGTGCGCATTGCCGCGACGGCCATTTGTCATACCGATCTAGCCATTTATACCGGCGAACATCCGGGTGTGCGTTACCCCGTTGTCATGGGCCATGAATCGACCGGCGTCGTCGAGTCGGTCAGCGCCGGCGTCTCCGGTGTCAAGCCGGGCGACCCCGTTATCATCAACCCGATCATTTCATGCGGACACTGCGACTCTTGCTTGCGTGGCGCCGGTCATCTATGCCGAAATGCCGGACTTTTTGGCCGCGAAGTAGAAGGTTCGATGGGCGAGTATGTAAATCTGCCGGCGCGATATGTGCACGCCCTGCCCGCGCAACTGCCGCTCGCCGACGCAACGTTAATTGAAACGCTGGCAACAGTGCGCCACTCACAGGAGCGGCTTGGTCTCAAGTCAGGGGAATCGGTCGTAGTAATCGGGCAAGGCACTACCGGGCTTTTGCATACGCGTCTGGCGGTGCTCGCCGGCGCCAATCCAGTGATTGCTGTTTCCCGCACTCGCTGGAAGCTGGATATGGCCACCAAGATGGGCGCGCATCATGCAGTCGATGTGAGCGCCGAAAAAGCGGTCGGCGAAATCTTGCGTTTAACCGGCGGCTCTGGCGCCGACATTGTCATCGATACCGCGGGCGGCGCCAGCACCTTCATGGCCGCAATCGACATGTTGCGACCCGGCGGACGTCTTGCGCCGTACGCAATCAGCCATGAATGCTGCACGGGTTTCTCGACGTTCCCGATGTACTTCAAAGAAATCAGCATCATCGGCTCGCGCGCGCTGACCGATGACGACATGGCG